>DYRX01000016.1 GCA_020718525.1 Victivallis vadensis | reverse complement strand
GGGCAGAGGCATGTTTACGCGATCAATTCCGCCGAGATTGCTCCGCTCATCCCGGAATCAAAGAAAAGGGGCGAAAAGTTCTTCTGGTATGTCGCGGCAGGCCCTTCTCTTCCGTGTCCCAACGTCCAGCTTGAAGATCCCCTCATCGCTTCGAGAGTGCTTTTCTGGATCACGCGCAAATTCGGCGTGGAAGGCTTCGAATACTATTGCTACAATCTCTGGAAGGACGGTAACATGTCCGGAAAATGGCCTGCCGTGCCGCATTCGCCGCAGGGATTCGCAAGAAGTGTGACATACAATGGAGATGGGAATCTTTTCTACCCCGGTCCCGACGGACCATTCAGCTCGATGCGCTTTGAAAATATCAGGGACGGAATAGAGGACTGGGAAAGCCTGCAAGTTCTTGACGACTGCGTCGCAGTCATGGAAGGAAAAATTAAAAGAGACAAGTCGCTTGCAAATCCTGAAACTTCAAAGCTGATGGCAGAGGCGAAAAGAATCTCCGAGATACCCGAGGAGGTGACGAAGAAAGACTTCACAAGCTGGACTTGGGAACCTGAAGTTCTCATAAAGGCTCACAAGGATCTCGGAGACACCATAGATAAGCTCAGAAAATTTGTCGGGGACAAGGAGCTTGAAGAGCAGGCAAAGAAGAGAATCGAAGAGAAGAGGCGCAAGCACGAAAAGATGCTCGAAGAGCGTGCCGCCGCAGTGAAGTAGTCCCACATATGCCCAGGCGTCTAACCATAAAAAGGATTCTAATATGAAATTGCTATCGTCAATCTTCGCCGCAGGAATGCTTGCATCCACGCTCTGCTCTGCTCAGGACTGGGTCGGACCAATGAAGGAACTCAACAAAAATTTCAGCGGAACCGTCGGCCATGTCTGTCTCTTTGGCGACTCCATAACCAATTCAAACGCCTTTTGGAAAACGCTCAGCTGGTCAGATCCAACCCCATTTATCAAGGGAGCCGGAGACAAGGGAGACGACGGTTTTCCAAAAAATCCCAAAAACGGCGTATGGAAAAATTTTATAAAGGGAGCAGGCAACAAGGGGGCGGCCAATGCCAATGAGAGCGGGTGGACAACTGGCAAACTTCTGCCGGCCATGGATAATGTCATCAAAAGGGACAATCCCGAGCTGGCAATAATCATGATAGGCACCAACGATGTGAGGGGAAACAAGGTTCCCGCAGCCTACAGGGGCGATCTGGAGAAGATCGTCCAGAAGTGCCTGGACGCGAAATGCATCCCCATCCTCAACACCATTCCGCCAAGAAAGGACTGTGACAGCGCCGTCAAGGAACTGAACGAAATAGTCAAGGAAACTGCCGCCAAGTTTAAGATTCCACTGGTTGACTATTACGACGCGATGATGAAAATATCAGGTGGGAAATGGGAGGGGACGGTCATGGGCAACGATGGAGTCCACCCGTCAAACAACACTGGAAAAGCACTGGATTTTTCCGAAGAAAATATGAAAAACAACGGGTATGCGCTCAGGACTTGGGTTAATTTTCTCATGCTCAGGGAAATCTACTACAAGGTTCTCGAGCCGAATGGAAAGATATAGGATTTGACTAAGCTCCAAACAATGAAAATAAAACTTTTGCCACTCGCGATCATGGTGCTCTTCTTTGCTTCGCAGATTTCCGGCGCCAAGGAGCTCTGCTTTGTCAAAGAGATCAAGCAGGATGAAAAGCTGAAGCTAGACTGGGTCTGGACGATCTACTCTGCGGGGCAAAATCTTTTCGCAGTTTCCCACCGCGACGGTGATGTCAACATTTTCGACATTTCGAAAGATCCGCGCAATCCGCTCTTCCTCAAGGCGATAGACCTCAATTCGGATCTTGGATGTCCGACAAGGCATCTTGATGCATTCCCTGTCCTTTCAAGTTCAAACGTCCTCTATCTGGCAGGACAGTGGACCCATGCGAAGGGAAATCAGGACAGCATTGGACTTTCATGGTATGAGCTGGATCCTGCCTCAGGCGAATCGAAAAAGCTTGGGCACACAAAATTTGACGCTGCAATGCTATATCCATCACCAAATGCGAGTTTAATCTATGCAGGATGCGAATTCAGCTCTTCGATAAAAACGGTCAAATTGGCGCAGGACAGGACTCCTTCTGAGCTAGGCGAGCTCAGAGGGGATGGCATAAAATGGGGGCTTGCTGTCTCCCCGGACGGCAGAATGGCATGCTCCATGGATTCCTCCAAAATTGGAATCCTCAAGATAGGGGCGGATGGAGCGCTATCCCTTTCAGGCGCGGCCGAGCTTCCTGAAATTCCATCATTTGACTTCAAATTCACATGCCTGGCATTTTCGCCCGACGGCAGGCATTTTTACGCATCGGCAGGAAACAAGGGGCAAGGCGCTCTCTGGATCTTCGATGCGGACACTCAGAAGGCGGAACTTAAATTCAAGGAAAAGCTTGCCGAAAAGAACTTCTTCTCGATGACATGCCTCAAATTCAGTCCCTGCGGAGAGTTCGGATATTTCTCGACTGGTCCGGAACAGCCGGGATGCAAATTCGGCTGGCTAAAACGGAATTCCAATGATGGTAAGCTCGGCTTTGGCGGAAAAGCCGATAAGGCGAACCCAGCCTGGAGTCTGGCGTATTCTCCGAGCTCGAAAACGGCATATCTCGGAAATGACTGGAGCGGAAAGTCGTTCAAGGTTTTCAGCACGTCTCATTGATTTGCGCGCATTTGTCCAAGGATTCAAATATAAACAGGAGATCTGATGAAGAAGTTTTTTGCGGCGCTGGCATTTGTGTGCTTTTCTTTTTGTCTTGTATCGGCGGATCAGGTATCTGATCTGAAAATATTTCACAATGCCGGACAGACCTTCATCACATACAAGGAAGTTAATCCTCCGGCAGTAAATCCTGAAGCGATGGCAAAAGAAGTCTATGATCAGGTTAAAAAGTTCACTGACCAGACAAAGTCATGCTATAGAATATACAAAAGCGACAAGCCGATCAAAAGCGTTGACGGCATGAAACCAATCGGGGAGGCGGATCCGCTGGGATGCTGGGAATGGCGCAGATTCGGAAGCGACTACAAAAGCAAGACCCAGAAATCGGAACGCTTTGTGATCAAAGACGGAGAAGAGCCACTGCCAGTTGGAAGCGGACTATATGTGCACAATCCGCTGAAAGAAGGAAGTTCCTACTATGCAGTCACTTATGTTGATGAGAGTGGAAACGAAAACAAGACTATTGGCGCAGGAAACTCCAGCTCTGCACCGCTGGCAGAAAAGCCGGGGCGTGGCGAACCTGTGCTTCAGTACCAGCAGAACAAGGACGATTTCAACGGAGTTAGAAACTCGAAGATTGCGCTATATGTGCGATGGGAGTCCCCTCCAAACGCTTCCATAGAAAATCTTCCCTGCGGCTACTTGGTTGGAATTCCGCCAAACCCTGCAAAGCCCTCGCCGGTCGAGATTGGCCTGCATTGCTGGGGAGGAAGCCCCTGGAACGGCTACGGATGGTGGTATGGACATCTCAAGCAGGGCGGATCTTTTATGATAGCTCCAAACCAGGTGCCCTATGACTGGTGGACCGGCTACAACGAAAATTTCTGGGACGGCCCGCAGAACGAGCAGAAATGGAAGGAGGGGAAAATTAGACCATACACAACGACGAGAATTCTTTCTTTCCTTGACTGGGCGACGGCAAAATACGATCTCGATCCGAAGAGAGTTCATCTCGGAGGCGTTTCAATGGGCGGTTCAGGAGTGCCCATGTTCGCGATAAGATATCCGGAACGCTTCGCATGGGGCGTGAGCTGGGTCGGCGTCCACAATCCCGGCAACACACCGCAGTATCAGGGCGGATATGAATATGCCTATGGAAAAAAAGCCTGGGATCTGGATTTCGAGGACGGATCAAAAGTATGGGATCATTACAACGACTGCTGGTATCTCAGAAAGCATCCTGAAAAGGATATTCCATTCATAATATTCGCGAACGGAAAGAATGACATCGGGATCGGATGGCCGCAGGCTCTCGATTTCTTCCACGCCCTACAGGACACGAAACAGCCGCATATCTTCAAATGGGGAATGGGCGACCACGGACAAAGACATGCCATGCCCGGCAACGTCTATGACGCAAGATTCATTCAGATGGACATAAGGTCGGACAGGACATTGCCCGCCTTCAGCAAATGCTCCCTGGACGACGATCCAGGAACCGCCAAGAAGCTCGACACGCCAATTGTGACTCCAAAAGGAAAAAAGGACATTTTTGACGGAGTTCATGACGGACAAGTGAATGCGTATCTTTATTGGGACACGGAAAATTTAACGGATGATCCGAAAAAGTGGGAGATGGGCATTTCTCTTGATAAGAAAGCTCCGAAAGACGAATGCTCTGTTGATGTAACACCGAGACGATGCCAGCAATTCAAGCTGAAAGCTGGCGAAAAACTCTCCTGGACTTGCAAGGACTCGAGTGGAAAAACCCTTGCCGAGGGGCAGATCAGCGCCGATGCGAACGGCTTGGCGACTGCTGAAAAAGTGCCGGTGCAAAAAGCCGGAGTCAGGCTCGCATTCGAGAAAAAATGATCCCGAACAAGACATGAAATATCGAATGCTGAATTTCAATGATGAATATTGAAGGGAGGAAAGTTAACCGTTATAGTTTTTCATTTTAATAAATTCAAATTGTGAATTTATTGAATGGAAAAAGTTTACAGTCAGATTTAGGATGGGAACGCCGACATCCTGTCGGCTTGTCTGCTCTCTTCCAGATACCGAGACGTAAAGATTTGCTGAACGACAAAGTTCAGTAAATATTTACGCTGGTGCTCGGTGTTCCCAGGTGAAATCTTTGTGCCTCTGTGGCTTTGTGCGATTACAAATTCTTTTCTTATAACTTCGCGGCTTGGCGAGCTTGGCGTGGGAAGAAGAAAAGAGCTTAAGAACTCCTCACGCAAAGACGCAAAGGGCGCAGAGAAACTGCTTGAAGTGCCAGTTTTCCCGAGTAAAAAACATTTTTAACTACGAAACACGCGGAATACACGAAAAAATTTACAGTTTACGGTTCAATGCCACTAAGTTAAGGAGTGAAAGCAAAGAACACGCTAAAGCTGTGAACACCAACAATAACGCCTTAACCTAGTGACATTCGTTCATTAGGCGACGTTCTATAATTATGGCATGAAAATCCGAAAAACAGTTTATTTTATGGAAAACCGATGTAGATTCGTCGCATAAGGATAAAGAGAAAAATGGGATACAAATCCAAATTGCGCTGGCTGTTTCTAGAGAGCTTGAGCGCGAGATATCTGCTCGCGATAGTTCCCGCCATAAGCGTTCTTTTTCTGCTCTTTGGTGTCGTACTTTACCGCATTGAGAAGCCTGAGGCGATGCGCGTCAACGCCGAACTTGCTGAAGTCGTGACATCGAAAACCTGCCATGCGCTTGTAAAATGGGTCGAGTCGCAGATATCGCTGTCCCAGTCGGTTGCGGCGGATCCCAGAGTTGTCGAGCTCTGTCTGCATCCGCTCGATCCGGAGGTGAGGAAAAAGGCACAGAGCTTTCTGACCGAGGTGCACGCGAGGCATCCATATTGCGAAAACGTGCCGATTGCAATCCGTCTGGACGACAATGATTCCTTCTTTGTTCCAATGGCTGGTGCCGAGGGAAAGCTGATCAAGAACGGCAACTTTATCATTGACACAGTCCAGGGGAGGACCATTGGCAAATGCGGTCCCGACTTCAGCTACATAAAAAACGTCTTTGCGGGGAAGCCGTACTTCATAAGCGAAGTCTATCCGAGCATTCTCCAGGGAAATCCGATCTTTGTCGTGGCGGCGCCTGTAATAAATGACGGCAAGGTTATAGGCGCGGCGATTGTAGCTCCAAGAATGGACTATTTCACGAAATATTTTGTGGAGAATTCCAAGGTCGGCGACACTGGATACATGATTATAACCGACGAGAACGGAAACATCATCTCGCATCCCGACAAGAAGCTCATTCTTAAAAAGGACGAAACCGAGCGTCTCAGGCCGATCACGGACAAGATAAGGGACGGAGAGGCGCTTTTCATGGAGGAGTTTGGCGGCAGGATGAAGCAGTATTCTGTGTCGAAGCTGGGAACCGAGCAGTTCCATATGGACGACAGTTGGTTCGTCGTATTCTGCCGCGAAGAGGCTGAAATACTCAAGCCACTCTGGGACTTTATTCTAAAGATGCTCCTGTGCATATTTGCAATTGCATGCGCAATTTCGCTGGCGATCTATTTTCTCACGAAAAAAATGGTGGCAGATCCTCTCTCCAGGCTGACAAATGCCGCAGGAAAAATTGCCGAGGGCGATCTTTCCGTCGAAATCGCTCGCAAGCGCGGATCCGATGAAGTCTCCATTCTGAGCCGCTCGATAGATGAGATGCTGTCGAGTCTCCGCGAGCAGATTTCCAACTCGGTTGCGACGGCTGAAACGATGGATACGACTTCCGGCTCGATTTCCCGCGCATCAAAGGAGCAGGAGGAGGCAATGCAGGACCTGGGCAGAAATCTCGCTGGCATCGCATCCTCGGCGAAAGAGATATCTTCAAACTGCGGCGAGTTAGCCGGAACCATGAACAGCGTGAAAATTGTTTCCGACGAGGCGTCAATTCTTGCCGGATCAAGCAAGGACGCCCTGATTGAAATGCTTGATTCGATGAGAACGCTTTCAAAGGAGACGAACGAAGTTTCAGCAAGGCTTTCTGCGATCAGCGTCAGCGCCGAGAAAATTGGAGGGATTGTCATGACGATGACCAAAATTGCAGATCAGACCAATCTGCTTTCGCTCAACGCCGCGATAGAGGCGGAAAAGGCTGGAAAGCATGGACTTGGCTTTTCCGTTGTCGCCAGCGAGATACGCAGGCTCGCCGACAAGACTGCTGTCGCGACACTGGACATAAAGAAATTGATTGGAGCCATGGGCGACTCTGTTTCGGATGGGGTAGAGTGCATGGAGGCGTTCAAGCGGGGAGTTGCGCAAGAGCTTGATTTGGTTGACGAGCTGAGCAGGCGCCTTTCAGCCGTCTTCGAGAAAATTTCAGGACTGGCTCCGCAGTTTGAAAAAGTCAACGAGGGCATGCACTCGCAGTTGGATGGCTCAAGGCATATAAGCAGGGCGATTGCGGAGCTTTCAGACGGCGCGAGAAAAATAACGGATGCGCTTGCACGACTTAAGATGGTGGCGGAAGAGCTTCGCGCGTCTTCGGGAAAACATATGGATGCGGTTTCCAAGTACAAGCTCGGAGATCCGGATTGAGGGCGCCTTCGGTCGCTCAGGAAGATTTTTCAGATTCAGACTTTTCTTTTTAATTCAGGAGGATTCGGGATGAAATTCAAGCTCAAGAGGAAGATTGTCGTTTTGGTTATGCTGGCATCTGTTCTGCCTGTGCTGGTCAAAGCTCTCCTCTCTTTTTGGGACAGAGATGACACAGGGCGCATAGTGCTGGAGCAGATGCGATCCCTCAGCAAGAATAATTTGGAGAACATCAGCTTAAACGTCTTTGACATGTGCAAAATTGCAAACAAGCTTATTCACGATGAGATGAGCGACAATACAAAAGTTTTGAACGAACTTGTTGAAAACGCCGGAGGGATCAAGGCTTCCGACACGGAATTTGTCGAATGGAGAGCAAAAAACCAGGAAAGCGGCAAGGATTGCACTGTGCGTCTCCCGAAGATCATGATTGGAGAAAAATGGCTTGGAGAGACATATTCCTTCTCGGACAGCGTCCCGGTCATTGACGAGATTGACGAGCTCACCGGAGAGAACTGCACGATTTTGCAGAGGATGAACGAAAGTGGAGATCTTCTGCGGATTGCCACGACGGTGCCTGGCAAGGATGGTGGGCGCGCCTGCGGCACCTACATTCCTGCGACAGGAGAGGACGGCTTGCAAAATCCAATTGTCGCCAAAATTGTCAATGGCGAAAAATACATAGGCAAATCCAAGATTTTCGGAATGCAGTACATCGCCTGCTATGATCCGATCAGGGACTCGACCGGAAAAATCATCGGATGCACATTCATTGGCGCCAAGCTTGACGCGATGGACTCGATAAAAGAAGTCATCCAGGAAATAAAAATCGGCAAGACGGGCTACGTGGGCGTCATCATCGGATCCGGCAAAGATAAGGGAACCTATGTGATTTCTGAGGGCGGGAAAAGCAATGGAGTCAATGTGATTGACAAAGTTGACGCTGACGGGAAATTTTTTGTGAAGGAGATGATAGACAAGTCAGTGCGTGTGCCTGGAGAAGTTGTGATGCAGACTTACATGTGGAAGAATCCTGACGAGCCTGCGCCGAGAAAGAAGACAGCCGCGATCATATATTTCGAGCCCTGGGACTGGGTCATTTCGTCGGGGCTTTACGAAGACGACTTCAACGACTATCTGGACAGTGTATCCGACACGCTGGAGGAGCAGTTAAAATACTCCATTCTGGTGAGCCTTGCTATTATACTGATCGCACTTCTTTTCGCGCTATTTGCAGGATCCAAGATTTCCAAGCGCATAGACAGGATATCAACGATAGCAAAAAAAATCTCCGAAGGCGATCTTGTCGGTGCAGAGTCTGACATTGCCGACTACACCAAAAATGGAAACAAGGGGATCATACTTGGCATGGACGAGACTAGCGAGCTTGTGGAGACCTTTGCCACGATGACGAAGAGGCTCAACTCGCTGGTGTCGAAGGCACAGCAGTCCACAATCCAGCTCTTTTCGACATCGAACGAGATTGCCGCATCCTCGAAACAGCAGGAGGCGACTGTGAACGAATTCAGCGCTTCAACAAATCAGATTGTCGCTTCGAGCAAGGAGATATCCGCCACATCAAAACAGCTATTGTCAACGATAGTGGAAGTGAAAGATGTTTCGGCGAAGACTGCCGAGAGCGCGGATTCCGGGCAGACGAGTCTGAACGAAATGCAGGAGACTATGAAGCATCTCATGTCCGCGACTGGTTCCGTTTCAACAAAACTTTCAACGATAAACGAGAAGGCGAACAACATAAACGATGTTGTCGCCACGATAACAAAGGTTGCAGATCAGACCAACCTGCTTTCTCTGAACGCCGCGATTGAAGCCGAAAAGGCGGGCGAATATGGGCTTGGTTTTTCGGTGGTCGCCAGAGAGATCCGGAGGCTTGCCGATCAGACGGCAGTCGCCACGCTGGACATAATCAAGATGGTGCGGGAGATGCAGTCGGCAGTCTCATCAGGGGTCATGGAAATGGACAAGTTCTCCGACGAAGTGCGCAACTGCGTTTCAAACGTTGACAAGATCAGCGACAAGCTGGAGAACATAATACAGCAGGTGCAGTGCCTGCCGCTGAAGTTTGATCTTGTCGCGGAAGGCATGCAGGGTCAGTCCGAGGGCGCCCAGCAGATAACAGACGCGATGGTCCAGCTCAACGAGGCGGCAAAGCAGACATCGGAATCCTTGCGCGAATTCAATCAGATCACGGAGCATCTCGACCAGTCCTCCAGGACACTGCGCCAGGAGCTTTCTATTTTCAAGGTGGGATGATGCTCTTCATCGTTTTTCAGGTTGCCGGAGAAAGCTATGCGCTAGGAGCGTCTTCCGTGGTGGAAGTCATGCCCCTTCTCCGCATGCGCCCCATGCCGGGGGCGCCGGATTTTGTCTGCGGAGTCTGCGTAAGGGAAGGGCTTCCTGTGCCGGTCATAGATTTGTCGAAGCTGATTTGCGGAACGCCATCATCGCCCAGCATAAGTTCGCGAATTCTCCTGGTGAAAGAATCTTCCGGCGGAGGGGCTGGAGGAGCGGATCGCCTGATTGGACTTCTGGCGGAGCGCGTGTCCTGCGAAAAGAGAAGCGAAGATTCCTTTCAACCTGCCGGTGTCGCGACCCCCGGCGAACCCTGGCTTGGCGACTTGTCGGTGCAAAAAAGACCGAGCTTGCAGATTCTTTCCCCGGAACGGATTTTGAATGAAGAGCTCAGAGCTTTGCTTTTCGGTGAAAACGCGGGAGCTGGCGCATGAACATCGAAATGATCCAGAAGCGGACCGGCTTCGATCTTGACTCGGCGGCAATCAAGCGCATAGAAGATTCGGTATCAGCATCTTCTCAGGCCGCGAGGGGTGGAAGCTTCGTGCAAAATTCCTGCCCTGAATCGCGTTTTCTTGATCTGATACAGCCGATTCTTGTCCCAGAAACCTGGTTCTTCCGCTATCCGGAATCCTTCAACTTCCTTGCTGGCGAGGCGAGGCGCATGATTGCGGATCTAAGGCGGCCGATCCGAATTTTGAGCGTGCCATGCTCAAGCGGCGAAGAGCCATATTCAATCGCGATGACACTTCTTTCTGAAGGATTCTCGGCGGAAGACTTCCACATAGACGCCGTTGACATCAGCAGGATTGTTCTAGAAAAGGCGCGGCGAGGGACATACGGAAAGAATTCGTTCAGATCTCCTCTGTCAGATTTTTCAAAGCTATTCTTCACGAAGAACCAGGACTTATGGGAGCTTTCGGAGTCTGTCAAAAAGCTTGTAAAATTCCACAACCAGAGCATATTCGATGGGACATTTCCTCCTGGCGAAGACGGCTACGACATTGTTTTCTGCAGAAACATGCTGATATACTTCACTGTTGAATCAAGGAACGAGGCGATATCCAAACTTGCCCGCGCCATGAAGAGGGACGCCATGCTTTTTCTCGGGCATGTCGAGCCTGCAATGCTCCCAAGGAACGAATTTGAATCAGTCTCTTTTCCACATAGTTTCGCCTTCAGAAAAAAGGATGCGAAGAAAAATATTCCCCTGCCGACGGCACTGAAGTCCGAAGCTGGAGCGAAGTTGTCAAAAAAAATTCCATCTCCTTCTGCCAAGCCAGAGATCAGAAAAAATATAAGTGAAGCCCCGCCTAATCCTTTGAAGAAGCAGACAAACATCGGGCGGAATTTTATTGACTCCATTCTGGAAAGGGCATCGAGCGCCGCAGATCGGGGAGAACTCGAAGAAGCAGAAGCTCTTTGTTCGGAATGCCTGCAGGCTGATAAAATGAATTCCAGGGCGTATTTTATTCTAGGTCTTCTGCGGCTCTCGAAAGGTCTCGACAAGGAGGCTGAAGCGGAATTTAAAAAAGCAGCCTATATAGAGCCAGACTTTGGCGAGGCTCTTTTTCATCTTTCCCTCATCGAGGAGAGAAAAGGCAGAAAAGACGATGCCGCGCTGTTAAGGCGGAGAGCCCTCAATTGTCTCAACAAGCAAAGTCCATAAAAGAGCGGCTGTAACATGAGCGAGAAGATGGCGGAAAAACTGAAATCGCAGAACGAGTCCTGCTGGAACAGGATCGGAGTCTGGAGGAGCGGCACGGAAAGATGCGCCGAGCTCGATGTCCATGTCCATTGCCAGAATTGTCCTGTTTTTGTCAAATCCGGATCTGAATTGTTCGATGCTGAAATGCCATCGGACTATTTGGACGAGTGGACGAGCTTTTTGGCGGAGCGCCGAGTCGAGGAGGAGGGAGATAGAATTTGTGTCCTTATCTTTAGGATTGGGAGCGAGCACTACGCTCTGCGCGCTGGAATTTTCAGAGAAATTGCAAGCATGAGAAGGATCTACAGGATTCCGCACAGGACTGACGAGCTCATGCTTGGCATGGCAAATGTCAGAGGCGAAATCAGGCTCTGCTTTTCTCTCGGCGCACTTTTTGGACTTGGCACTTTTGCACAGTTTGACTCGACCAGCGCCAGAATACTGCTAATCGAGTCTAACGGCATCTGGGCATTCCCGGTTGATCAGTCTCTCGGCGTCTTCATGTGCGATGACAAAAAGGACGCGAATGTTCCAGTCACCGTCGCTAAAGCCAGCGGAAGCTTCACTCAGAAAATGCTGGTACACGAAGGGCTTCAAATTGGACTCTTGGACCACGAGCTTTTGACATACACGCTTCTCAAGAGGATGTCATGAAGAAGGGAGCTGGATAAGATGGAAGACTTTTCAATGCTGTCCCTTTTCAGAATGGAGGCGGAGGCGCAGTGCGCCGTCCTGAACTCGGGCTTGCTAGAACTCGAGTCGGATCCTTCGCCCGCCAAGATTGAGCCGCTCATGAGAGCCGCTCATTCAATCAAGGGGGCGGCGAGGATTGTCGGCCTCGCCCCGCTCGTGAAACTCGCCCACTCCATGGAAGATCTGCTTGTCGCACTGGGCGAAGGAAGATTTGCTCTCCGCTCAGACCACATTGACATCCTACTCCGCGGCGCGGATCTTCTCAAGGACCTCGGTCTTGCGCCGGAATCGGAGATTGCCGCGCGAGTTGACGGCGAATCTCAGAAGATAGCCGAACTCGCAAGGGACATAACTGAAAGCACTCAAAATGCGCCGGAAACGGCGGCGGCTCCGCTTCAAGACATTTCGGCTTCACCTCCTCCTAGTCATGCAGAATCCCATTCGCCGCCCAGTCCAGAGGAAAAGCCTGTTCCCGCGCATATGCCGCAGACTGAAAAAAAATCTGCTGAGCATGACAGCACGGTGAGAATTTCATCGGAAAAAATGAACCGCCTGATGGCCTTCGCCGCGGAGTCAATTGTCTCCGGAAAACGCCTTCAAAGCTTTGAAAAAAGGCTTCTGTCGGAAAAGCGCTCTCTTATGGAAATATCCACGCTGATGGACGAATTTTGCCAGAGCCATCTAGGATCTTCGCAGACCTGCGGAGCCCTGGGCGCATTCAGAGCCGTCCGCCAAAGGCTCAATGATTTTTACCGTAGCCATGCGGAAAATCTCGCGGACTTCTCGGAGCGCTCCCTGGACGCGGACAACTTCTCGCAGAATCTGTACAGGGAAGTCCTTTCCTGCCGCATGCGGCCTTTCTCCGATCTCGCCAAGGAACTGCCGAGAGCCCTGAGGGATCTTGCTAAAACGCTCGGCAAAAAGGCGCATCTCCATTTGGAGGGGGAATCGGTGCCTGTTGACAAGGATGTATTGGACAAGCTGAACGCCCCCCTCAGCCACATACTCCGCAACGCGATAGATCACGGAATCGAAAAGCCAGAAGACAGGAAAGCCGCCAACAAGGATGAAACTGGAAAAATTTCAATTTGCGCAAGACATTGGGCGGGAATGCTGAATATAACTGTCTGCGACGATGGGAGGGGGATTGATCCAGACAAGATTCTGCGGAAAGCAATAGAGAAAAGGCTTGTTTCTGAAGAGATGGCTTCGCGTCTTTCGGTGCCGGAAATACTCGAGTTCATGTTTCTTCCAGGCTTTTCAACAGCGAGCGAGCTCACTGAGATTTCCGGACGCGGAGTCGGTCTGGATGTCGTTCAAAACATGGTTCAGGATTTGCGTGGCGTCGTGAGAGTCGAGACAGAAACAGGCAATGGAACATGCTTCAACCTCAATCTGCCAATATCTCTCTCTGTCATGCCTGCACTGATTGCGAAAATCGCAGGAGAGCGATACGCCTTCCCTCTGAGCCGCATAGAACGCCTCCTGCGGATCAGCGCGAAGGACATGCTGACAATCGAGTCGTCCCGCTACCTGAGGCACGAAGCTAAAAACATTGGAATAGTGTCAGCATCGGAAATTTTCGGCTATGGCGCGGCAGTCCTTGATCCGGAAAAACCGCTGAATCTTGTGATCATAGGGGACAGGGTGAACCAATATGCAATCCATGTGGACGGCTTCGAGGGAGAAAATGAGCTTGTCGTGAGACCGCTCGATCCAAGGCTTGGAAAACTTCCGGACATAAGCTCCGCATCAATCCTCGAAGACGGAACTCCCATTCTTATCGTTGACGCAGACGACATGATACGCTCCATTGACCGCATACTCAACGGATCGAGGCTCGAGGGGCTCAAAGATGGTTCTCTTGAGCAGGGCGAGTCCAGCCACCGAAAACGCATCCTTGTTGCGGACGATTCAATAACCGTGAGGGAAGTCGAGCGCAATCTTCTTGTCAACAACGGATATCTTGTGGATGTCGCAGTTGACGGCGCGGAAGCCTGGAACGCGATCAGATCCGAGGAATACGACCTCCTGGTCACCGACGTGGACATGCCGAGAATGAACGGAATCGAGCTCGTGTCAAAAATCAAGGGCAACGACAGACTGCGCCAGATTCCGGTCATGATCGTATCCTACAAGGACAGGGAAAGCGACAGGCTACGCGGCATGGAGGCGGGCGCCGACTACTACCTTGCCAAAAGCAGTTTCCAAGACAATGCTCTGCTTAAAGCCGTGGCAAGCCTGATCGGCGGTGCGCAGAAATGAGAATCGCTATTGTCAACGACCTCAAGATGGCGGTGGAAATCCTGCGGAGAATCGTCGCGTCCCAGTCGCCGCGCCACGAAGTCGCATGGATCGCCTGCGATGGCAAGGAGGCACTGGACAAATGCCTCTCAGACAGGCCCGACCTCATCCTGATGGATCTCATAATGCCCGTAATGGATGGAGCAGAGTCCACGCGTCTCATCATGCAGAAATGCCCATGTCCAATCCTGATAGTAACAGTCTCAATTTCCGCAAATTCCTCAAAAGTCTTCGACGCGATGGGATACGGTGCACTGGACGCGGTCAACACTCCCTCGCTGGGGAATGGCGGAAAAATGGAAGGAGCGGACGAACTGCTGAAAAAGATTTCCAGGCTAGAGCTTTTCCGTGAAAAATATGCCGCGCAATACGGATCCGAAAAAAAGGCGCCAAGGCCAGAGGAAAAGATTTCCGCAGTAAATGAATCGTCACTCATTGCAATAGCCTCCTCGACTGGCGGACCTGCCGCCCTTGTAAAACTGCTCGCGGAAATTCCGTCCAGCTTTTCCCATTCGATCGTGATCATCCAGCACATAGACAAAGAATTCTCCCCCGGACTCGTAAAATGGCTCTCCGCGCATACAAAAATTCCTATTGCGATCGCCTGCGAGGGCGAAGCTCCGCTTCCTGGGAAAATATACCTTGCAGGCACGAACGACCATATGGTGCTCAGCCCCGCATTGCGCTTCAAATATGTCAGGGAGCCACTGGAACTGCCCTACAGGCCTTCTGCAGACGTTTTTTTTGAGAGCATCCTGGCCAACTGGCCCCGCCCCGGCGCGGCGGTTCTTCTGACCGGCATCGGAAGGGACGGCGCCAAGGGGCTTCTTTCCCTTAAAAAAAAGGGCTGGGCAACATTTGCCCAGGACAAGGATACTTGCGTCGTCTATGGAATGCCGAAGGCCGCAAGCGAACTCGGCGCGGCGGACAGCATCCTTTCTCCGGAAGAAATCGGACGCAGGATTGCGGCAATAAATTTTAATTAAGGAAAGTCCTCCAATGAATGAAACTCTCTCGAAATCCAGCCGCCAGGCAATCTTGGGAAGCAAAAAAATCGTAGTGCTCCTGATTGACGATCAGGCGATCGTCGGAGAAGCTGTCAAAAGAATGCTTGCCGGTGAAAGCGACATCACTCTCAGATATTGCGGAGACCCCTCACAGGCCATTTCAATTGCGAACGAAATCGCCCCGACAGTGATATTGCAGGATTTGGTGATGCCGGACGTTGACGGAATGACTCTTGTAAAATTTTTCAGGCGCAATCCGCAGACAAAGGACGTCCCGCTGATCGTCCTCTCGAGCAAGGAGGAGCCCAAGACGAAGGCGGAAGCATTTTCCATCGGAGCGAACGACTATCTTGTCAAGCTTCCAGACAAGATAGAGCTGATAGCAAGAATCCGGCACCATTCCGCTGGCTATATCAACATGCTCGAAAGGGACGAGGCGTTCATTGCCCTCCAGGAGAGCCAGAAGGCTCTTGCGGCGGAGCTTGCCGAGGCGGCGGCATATGTCTCTTCAATCCTGCCCAAAAAGATGGAGGGCGATATCCGGACAGACTGGAAGTTCGTTTCGTCAACTTCCCTCGGTGGCGACGCCTTCGGCTACCACTGGCTCGATGAGAACTCATTCGCCATGTATCTGCTCGATGTCTGCGGACACGGTGTCGGAGCGGCATTGCTCTCGATCTCTGTCATGGAGGTTTTACGCTCAAGAAATCTGCCGAACACAAATTTTGCGGATCCATCAAGCGTTCTCCGCAGGCTCAACGACGAATTTCAGATGGAGGACCACAATCAGCTCATCTTCACAATCTGGTATGGCGTCTTCATGAAGCGCGAACGGAAAATCGTCTATTCCTCTGGAGGACATCCGCCTGCCTTGCTTATTTCCGGAAAAAATTCGGAAGAAACAAAACTGCGCGAGCTTGCCGTGAGCGCCCCCATGATCGGGGCCTTCTCCGATATCGAATTTCCAAATGGGGAGGCGGATCTCGAGGAGTTCAACAGGCTTTTCATATTCAGCGACGGAGCATATGAAATCAGCCGTCCGAATTTGCCTGACTGGAGCCTCGACGAATTCGAGGAATACGTGTTCAGCAATTCAAAGAAGGCCGGATTTGGAGTTGAGGCAGTTCATTCCGAGGTCAGAGCTCTTCACGGAAGCGCCAGCCTCGACGACGACTTTTCAATAGTTGACATTTCTATCGCATTTTAGTGCCACTTGCAAAAGAAGGTTTTTGTATTGCAATCCCGCTATTTTCAGATCTTTGATCCAATCTTCTTGAATTCATAGCTCTCCCGTGCTAATCGTAGCGCGGGTCTTTTTGCATAGTACCTGCGGTTCTGAAACCTGCGGGCAAAGTTAAGACAAATGGATGTAATTAACAATTAAGTAAAGAAAGAGGAGAACATAGAAATGAGGATCATCAGAACGACTGCCGCGCTATTTTTACTATCCGCATTTGCTCTGATGAACTTCAGTCTGTATGCGGCGACAAAAGATTTTCCCCTGATTGACCGAGATGCGCTCGTGTCTTCTGCGCCAAATGAAGACAGTGCAAAATATCCCGATGCAGACACGATAACTCTTGGGGACTACGAATATTCCGAATACAGACCGGACGGTCTTTGCGAGTATCTCTTCGAATCGTATGTGAAAGCCCTCACCGAAAAGGGGCGGAGGGCCCTGTCCTCGAAAAGATTTCACTATCATACATTCTACGACGATCTGAAAATAGAGTCGGTCGAGATTATCAAGGCAGATGGGAGAACGGTGCAGGTGGATCTCAAGACGCAGAGCAAGGAGATGGTGGATTCAGGCCAGATGGGAGCAAACATCTACGACCCGAATTCCAAGCAGATTGTGATAAACATTCCCGGATTTGAAATTGGGGACATCCTTCATATTTCAGCCCGTGAAAATTCGCTTAAGACGAGGATGCCAGACACTTGGAGCGCGTATTCGATGATGAACGATGAATCGCCGATCGTCAATTGCGTCGTGGAAGTTTCAGCCCCGAAAGCCTTGCCCCTGGTTCACAAGCTTTTAAGAGACGAAATAAAGGGGACAGTACAGTTTCGCGAGAGCGTGGAGGGTGATCGCACTGTCAGCCGCTGGGAGGCTAAAAATGTGCCACAGATTTTTCCCGAGCCGAACATGCCTGCCCTCTATTCTGTCGCTCAAAGACTCCTTCTAAGCACTGTCCATTCCTGGAAGGATGTTTCAAAATGGTACTGGAGCATCTGCGTTCCCCACCTTGACGCCGTCAACGACGACATGAAGAAAAAAGTTGCCGAACTCTGCGAGGGCAAGAAGGAGCGCATGGAAAAAATCGAGGAAATATTCCGTTTTGTTTCACGCCAGATAAGATACATGGGGATAACTCCTGAAAAGGAAGTTCCGGGCTACGAGCCGCATGATGTGAACATAACTTTCGACAACAGGTACGGTGTTTGCAGGGACAAGGCGGCATTGCTGGCGGCGATGCTCAGAATGGCCGATTTTGACGCATTTCCGACTCTCATCATGTCTGGTCCAAAAAAAGACCCGGATGTTCCAAATCCATTTTTCAACCATGCTGTCGTCGCAGTTGACTTGGGCGAAAGCAAGTCTGGTGAGCCGGAATATGTCCTCATGGATCCGACGGACGAAAATACAAAGGACATTTTTCCCTCGTATCTATGCGACAAAAGCTATCTGGTGGCGAGGCCGGAAGGAGACGTACTCCGAACTTCTCCAATCATTCCCGCGGACAAAAATATGCTGGACATTTCAACGCAGGCCACAGTTTCTGCTTCAGGAACAATATTTGCCGAGACTGCGATGGATTTCCATGGGATAAACGACGGGATTTTCAGGGGATATTTCGCCCGCCTCGGAGCCGAGGAAAGATGCATCGCCTTCGAGACAATACTTAAAAGGACGCTTCCGTCCGCCTCCCTTCTCGAACTCGATTTCGAGCCCGCAGACATCGGAGACACAAAAATCCCGCTGAAGGTGAGGCTCAAATATTATTCCTCCGACGCGATTACCGGAGAAGACGAGAAAAAGATGCTTGAGCTTCCGTGGTTCGGCACAAGCTTTGGAGTTGTCAACTTTGTTCTGGGCGAAACTGGCCTCGACAAGAGGAAGTATCCCCTGGAGACTGAGATCGCCTGCGGCGTTTCGGAAAAAATCACCGTCAGGATTGACCCTTCTGTCGGATCCCTGGGCAAAGCTCCGGACTTCAAAGAAATAAACGACGAACTTTACGAGTGGACAAGAAAAGTTTCTCCATCTGCGGACGGAATTCTGGCGGAATCGGTCATCAAAGTGAAGCTGGTATCTTTTTCTCCCGAGCAGTACCTGCGTCTGAAGCAGAATCTGAAGGACAGCGAATATGAGGCGCGCAAGAAGCCGATCTTGAACGACGCCAGTTTCTTTGAAGAGGAAAAGCAGAAAGATGCCGATGCAGAATCCAGCCAGGACATGCTTGTCGAAAAAGAGCTCACGCGCTATGAGCTTCTCGATGAAGGAGCTCTGAAGGTTTCCTACGAGACGGTGAAAAAAGTGCTGAGCTATGCAGGGAAAAAGAAAAATTCTGAAATAAAAATAAATTACAATCCCTGCTGGGATGATGTCAAGATCGAGTATGCCAGGGTTAGAGCGCCTGACGGATCCGTCAAGGAAATTTCCGAGAAGGAAATCAACATGATGGATCAGGCATGGACAGCCTCGGCTCCAAGATATCCGCAGGGAAAAATTCTCGTCGCCAGCCTGCCGGGTGTCGAAGAGAACTCCACAATCGAATATAAAATTGTCTCTGAATACAGGAAGCGCCCCTTTCTCTCCGTCATCGAAGAGATGCGCAATCAGAATCCGATAGCGGAGAAGACTTTCAGCGTTGCCACAAATGGAAGAAAGATAAAGGTCCTGGAGCTTAATTTCGCAGACTCCGACCCGAAGCCCGAAAAGACTGGAGACTTTTCTTGGACTGTTAAAAATTCGCCTGCCATCCCGAAGGAAAAAAATCTACCGCCCAGCCAATGCTTTGTTCCATCTCTCGCATTTTCAGACGGAGATTGGGGCAAATACGCTAAGGCGCTTGACTCAGCATTGAAAAAAGCGGCTTCAGTTTCGAGCGCCGCAGGAAAGAAAGCCCTGGAAATATGCGCGGATTCAAAAGACAGTTTGGATAAAATCCGAAAAATCAGGGATTTTGTCGCGACATCCATCAGGGGAGCGGGGCCTGCTTTCTACGATTTGCCAATGGAGTGCTTTTCGGGCGCCGACACTACACTTTCGGACGCATATGGAAACTCCGCAGACAAGGCAATCCTGCTTTATTCAATGCTCAGCTCTGTCGGAATCCAATCTCAATTTGTCATAGCATCGAGATATCCATTCATCAATGAAACAATGGAACTCCCGAATTCGATTGCTGTCGGTGGCTTTTTCGTCCAGCCTCTTGTCAAAATTGACGGAACCGACATTTATCTCAACGACACCAATCAATACGCGCAGATCGGCACAACGGCCAACGAGGGCAATGCCGCGCTTTTTCTCGAAGATGCTTCAATAAGGAGAATCTGTCCGAGCCAGCAGTATGAAGACAGGACTGACTCGCTCATTGAAATGACAATAGCGAAGGACGGCAAGGCAAAGCTTTGCATGGAGGAAAAATTCTACGGGATTTCATTCAATTCCTTCAAGCAGAAATTTTCAGAGATCACCCCCGAAATGCGCAGAAGAGATTTTCAGGAGACTTGCGCGCAAATATCCCAGTCTGCGAAGCCGCTCGAAGACCTTTTCACAGACTATTCGGTCTATCCTGGAGTGAGGCGCATTTCTGTTGAAGTTGACAGATATGCTGTGCTAGATTCAGGGATGCTCTACTTCTTCATCTCGAATCCTATGAATCTTATTCAGGGGAGCGGATCCCCGGCGAGGAAGACCCCATATTATCTGGGAATGAGGCAGAGAGTAGACACGGTGTTCAAAATCAGTCTGCCGGATGGTGCCAAGCCGCTCATAGTTCCCGGTGAAAGAGAATACATACTTGGCGACGGAGCCGAAAAAAAGACAGGAAGCGCATCTGTCTCGTGCAAAAAGGGCGAAGACGGCAAGAGCTGGACGATCCGATACAGACAGGAAGTGGAACCGTCTCTGACTCCTCCATGGCGGTTCAGAGAGCTTTATTTCATAAACGACCAGCTCATCAGCCCGGAGACTGAAACATTCCTGATTTCCGTGCGTAATTGAAAATCCCGCCGGCTTCTACGACGTCTCTGACGTCTCCAAGCGGTTCGAGAGCGCGAATCTCGCCGCTCGAAAGAATCTTGAGCGTGCAGTCGGCCATGGAGATTTCCACCTCGTCTCCGGTCTTCAGAATCTTGTTTAGCTCGTCTCTGCATTCGACGGGGTAGATCTCGCCTGTGGAGATCGAATTGCGGAAGAAAATCCTGGCGAAGGAATTTGCCAGAACAATCTTACAGCCTGCGGCGCCGAGGCTGACTGGCGCGTGCTCGCGGCTTGACCCGCATCCAAAATTTTTCCCGCCGACTATGATCGGATATGCCGTCTTCGTCTCTCCATGCGAGACATATCTAGTTTTGTATTCGTCCGGGAGCCCGCAAAGCGCGTAGGATCCTAGCTTCTCGTATTCCTCCGGAATTGTTGGGACAAGGTTCAAATACTGCGCAGGGATTATCTGATCCGTGTCCACATTGTCGCCGACGACAAAAACTTTGCCCCTAATAATCTGGTCTTTCATTGGCTTCTCCTTGCCGCTGTCAAGCTGTTAAGATGTGATATAAGTCAAAGCGATGCAGGATCTGTGATCCTTCCTTTTACCGCGCTTGCCGCCGCAGTGTACGGGGAAGCCAGTATGGTCTTGGAATTTTTCGACCCCATTCTTCCGGGGAAATTTCTGTTGGTCGTGCTGATGCACGTCTCGTCGTTGTTGCAACGCCCATATGTGTCTTCTGGTCCGCCGAGACAGGCGGCGCATGACGGCGGCGCAGGACTTTCGCATCCGGCTTCCGCAAAAATTCTCAGGAGAGACTTGCCGCCTATCTTCTCGCTCGACAGCGCCTTTTCGACCTCGACAGTCGCGGGCACCAGAAAAGTCGGCACGGAAACCTTTCTGCCATTGAGAATCTCAGCCGCCATCACAAAATCTCCAATTTTCCCGCCAGTACAGCTTCCAATGTACGCCCTGTCAATCACATAGTCACTCATTTCAGAGGCCTTCTTGCGATTGTCCGGCGAAAATGGCATGGCAACTACCGAGTTGAACTTCGAGCAGTCGTATTCTCTCACCGCAAGGTATTTGGCATCCTTGTCGGAGACAAAAGTCTCGAAAGGCTTTTCAGTTCTTTGCTTCACATAGTTCAGAGTCTTTTCATCCGGTGCAATTATGCCATTCTTTGCACCTGCTTCGATTGCCATGTTGCAGATCGTCATGCGTTCCTCGACGGAGATCATGTCAATCGTCGTGCCGGAAAATTCCATCGCCATGTAGGTCGCTCCGTCAACGCCGATCTCGCCGATCAGATGCAGTATGATGTCTTTCGCAGTCACGAAGCGCGGGAGCTTTCCGTTCAGGACAAATTTCATTGTAGGTGGAACTTTGATCAGCAGTTTCCCCGTGCCCATCACAAAGCCGGCGTCTGTGTTGCCAATCCCAGTTGCAAATTCCCCTAGCGCCCCATGCGTGCATGTGTGGGAATCCGTTCCGAAAAGAACTTCGCCGGGGCGGCAATGCCCTTTTTCCGGGAGCGTCACATGGCAGACGCCAGAATAGCTGGATGTTCCAGGATCATAAAAATGGCTTATCTGCTGTTCCTTGACGAATTTGCGAAGATCGTCAATGTTGCGCCCGCATTTGACATCGCTTGTAAAAATATAGTGGTCAGGAATGATGATCACATTGTCACGATTCCAGACTTTTGCATTTTCGCCAAACTCGCGCTTGAATATGCCGATTGTCCCTGGACCGCAGACGTCGTGGGTCATCAGTATGTCAGCGCTCACCCAGATGTTTTCTCCCGGCGCGACAAATCGGCGCCCCGACGCCTTCGCCAGGATTTTTTCTGTAATTGTCATAGCCATGGCATCACCTCTCAATATTGTTTCTAATTGCCGTCCATATTTTATACTCGTTTAGCGTGAAAAATGACAATTTTCAGTCTAAAAGAGTATGTCTTCAAAAAAATCGCCTTCAATCCTGCATCTCGCGTGGCAGTGCTCTGTCTCCCAAAGCCTGACTTCCAGAGCCGGCAGTCCCATTTGCCTTGACTTTTCAAGTATGGTTCTGGCGATGTTCTCTGCCGTGGGATTAGTATCCATCACAAAAAGCTTCAGCCCTGCGCCGGAAAGGATTTCGACCAGGGGATCCTTGTCGCAGAGCAGAAGCGCGTGATCCAGATTGTCTTCTATCCATCCCTGAATTTTTGATTTTATCTCAGCGAAATCGAGCAAGATTCCGTTTTCGCCGAGATTTCTCCCGCCGAGAACTATCACTGCCTTGCCATTGTGACCATGAATGTTCGCACACTTGCCTTCGTAGTCGAGAAGGCGATGTCCGTAGCAGAACTCGAGCTCGCGCACGACCTCGTAGAAAAGCCTGCCTGCCTTTTCCGCTTTACCACTTTTGCGCGTCGGAATTTTCGCATTCATCAGGAACTGCCTTCTCTAACAATTTAGGGACACAAAAAGGCTAATCTACAGTCTCCAAGCGATATTTTCAGCCCATAAGGGGATAAAAAACTTGAAATATTTTTTAAAAAGACTTTGAAAGCGCGGAAAAAGAGCTATATTTCGGCATTTGCGGCTTTCATGTTCAACTAAAATCAAGGAGGGTTTCTGTAGTTAGCTAAATCCCCTCGCACAGGGGTCGCGGCATCCTCTTTGTTGCATGTCGAAGTGCGGTCGTCGCGTTATGAATCTCTAAATCCTGCTGTCCGGGAGACGAACGGACTGCGCAGGTCGCCAGTCGGGCGCCAATAGTTTCGTCGGTTAATTTAAATTTTTGCAAGGAAGACAATGAACATCTACGTCGGAAATTTGTCGTTCACGACAACTGAAGATTCTCTCAGAGAACATTTTTCGCAGTTTGGAAAAGTTGACTCGTCCAAGATCATCAAGGACAGAGAAACTGGCAACTCACGCGGCTTCGCTTTCGTTGAAATGTCGGACAACAACGAGGGTCAGAACGCAATCAACGAGCTCAATGGAAAAGAATTCCAGGGGCGCAAGCTGGTTGTCAACGAGTCCAGACCTCGCACGGATCGTCCTCAGCAGGACAGAAGACCCGACAGAAGAAGATCCTTCTGATACGCCCCTCAAAGGGTGTTTAAGTTCGCAAGAACAGTATCGCAAAAAAGCCCGCCCCCTCAAAAAGGGCGGGATTTTGTTTTCTAATGAGCCAATTGCAAAAGTCAAAAGCGAAGCCGATGAAGATTGTCGCTCGCCGTTTGTGCATATTTGTAAGCGCCGGATCCGCTTCCGGCATGGAAAAGTAAAAGCAAATTCCTGGAGATACGAATGAATGCCGAAAAAAGAATTGAAAATGCATATCTGATTGCAAAAGAGCAATTTGCCGAAATAGGCGTTGACTGCGACAAGGTTCTTAAAGAAATCTCTAAAATCAGAATATCATTGCATTGCTGGCAGGGCGACGATGTCGCGGGCTTCGAAAAGTCCGGGAAAAATCTTTCGGACGGAGGCATACAGGTCACCGGAGCCTATCCCGGCAAAGCCAGAAATCCTGAAGAGCTCAGGCAGGATCTCTCCAAGGCCCTTTCCCTCATCCCAGGAAAACACAAGGTCAATCTCCACGCCATCTATGCCGAATGTGGCGCGAAAACAGTCGAGAGAGACGAGCTCGACGTCTCGCATTTCGCCAATTGGATCTCCTGGGCCAGGAAAAACTCACTAGGACTGGACTTCAATCCGACCTTTTTCGCACACAAGCTCGCTTCCGACGGCTTCACTTTGAGCAGTGGCAAAAAAAATGTCAGAGAATTCTGGATCAGACACGCGAGGCAATGCCGTAAAATATCGAACGAATTCGGAAAAAAACTTGGAGTTGTCTCTGTCAACAACATTTGGATCCCGGACGGCTACAAGGATACGCCTTTTTCGAGGCTTGCCCCCAGACAGCGTCTTATTGAATCTCTCGACGCGATACTCGAAGAGCCCATGGAAAAAAAATACACGCTTGACGCGGTCGAGTCAAAACTTTTTGGCATAGGCTCCGAATCATACGTGACTGGCTCGCATGAATTTTACCTCGCATATGCTCTGAGAAAAAATATTCTCCTCTGTCTTGACACGGGACACTTTCATCCAACGGAAACAATATCCGATAAAATTTCTTCCCTGCTTCTTTTCCTGGACGGCCTTCTTCTGCATGTGAGCAGAGGAATCAGATGGGACAGCGACCATGTCGTCGCATATACGGACGATCTCAGGGCAATTTCAGAGGAGATTGTCCGAGGCTCTCATCTAGCTCAAGTTCATTTGGGACTGGACTATTTCGATGCCAGCATCAATCGCATTGCCGCGTGGACCGTGGGCGCCAGGAATCTTCTCAAATCTCTTCTCGCCGCAATGCTTGAGCCGGCAAAAATCATCCGCCAGATGGAGAACGAAGGGAACTATACTGCGCGACTTGCCCTGCTTGAGGATGCAAAACTTGCACCAGTTGGCGCGGTCTGGAACTTTTATTGCGCCACTAAAAATGTTCCTCCCGACTCCGCATGGATGAAAGAGGTCGAGGCATATGAAAAGAATGTCCTGTCCCTGAGGCAGTCATCCTGACAGAAGAGACAGCAGAGGAATTTGGAGCTCAAAGATATGAGACACGATTCAATCGAGGCTCCGGCGGCTCAGGAGGCAATCAGAACTCTGAGCGTCTTTGCCGAATCATTTCTGGCGGAAGTGAAGATTGCAGAGGAGCGCCGTCAGCAGTTTCTGATGGCATTGGACGAAGTCGTGACTAATATCGTGAGCTATGCTTATCCCAAAGGAAAACGCGGTAGCATTCATATGAGCCTCGACGACGACGGCGCAGGACATATCGCTATCGCGCTGGAAGACTATGGCGTCGAGTTCAATCCTTTGTCGCACGAAGATCCGAAGTTCAACATCCCAATCGAGGAAAGAAAAATCGGCGGAATGGGCATTCCGATGATAAAAAACTTCTGCGACTCTTTGCTATACGAAAGAGACGGAGGCAGAAACAGGTTGACTCTTGCTGTAAATTACTCTGGAGCCAATTGCGAAAGTCAAAACCGAAGCCGATGAAGGAAAATATCGCTAATAAAAATCAATTGAGAAAGGAGCATCGCTATGGCTGAAGCACTGAGAACGATTGAAGAATACAGGAAGGGAGTTCATGTCCTCAGAATCATGAATCCGCTTCTCCTCGAGCCCGGCACCGCCGATGAAATGACAAAAAAACTTTCAGAGCTTTTCGACAGCGGAGCGCAGAAGGTCATACTCAACATCGGCTCTGTCACAAGGATGACCAGCCTCTTTTTCAGATCCTTCATAATTGCCGGCAAAAAGGCGAACGAAAAGAAGGCCAAACTCGCATTTTGCTGTGTCTCCCCTGCAATCAAATCCGGTTTCGACATGATGAACATGGGAGCTTATTTCAAGTTTTTCCCAGACGAAGGAAAAGCCTTCGACGAATTATGAATGCCATTCTTTTCAAGTTCCATAAGCTGATCTGCCAGACGGATTCATTCGAGGAGAGACTGCCATGATCACATTTCTTATTTGCATTGTCGCACTTGTCGCCGGCTACTTCACTTATGGTGTCTTTGTCGAGCGCGTCTTTGGTCACGATTCTTCCCGCAAGACTCCCGCTTTTGCCAAGCATGATGGTGTTGACTATGTCCCAATGGCGGGCTGGCGAATTTTTATGATACAATTTCTGAACATTGCCGGCCTTGGTCCAATTTTCGGCGCAGTCATGGGCGCAATGTTCGGTCCAGCCGCATTCATATGGATTGTCATCGGATGCATCTTCGCCGGCGCAGTGCATGACTACCTGTCTGGCATGCTCTCTCTAAGACATGATGGCGCAAGCATTTCCGAAGTAATAGGCATATACCTCGGACGATTCGCCAAGCAGTTCATGAGGATATTTTCAGTTCTCATGCTCGTGCTGGTGGGAGCTGTCTTTGTAACCGGACCCGCAGACATACTCAATTCTATCGTCAACCTCAATCTGGATTTATTTGGACTCAATATAAAAACTTGGGGCATCTTTGTCTTTATCTACTACATCCTCGCGACTATCCTGCCTATTGATGCAATCATTGGCAGGCTATATCCATTTTTTGGTGCGGCATTGCTATTCATGGCACTTGGACTACTCATTGCAATCGTCTTCAAATGGGCGCCGATTCCTGAAATCAGCGGTTTTGCCTCTTTGGCGAACGCCCATCCCGCCGCTTCGACAAATCCAATCTTCCCCGCTATGTTCATCACAATTGCGTGCGGCGCAATTTCTGGATTCCACGCAACCCAGTCGCCTCTAATGGCGCGATGCATGAAAAGCGAAGGCATAGGCAGACCAATTTTCTACGGTTCAATGATTTGCGAAGGAATCATTGCGCTGATTTGGGCCGCCGCCGCAATGAGCTTTTGGGGAGGTGTAGGATCTCTGAACAATGAGCTCGCCGCCCACGGCAACAGCGCCGCCTGGGCTGTCAACACGATTTGCAAGGGCTGGCTTGGAGTTGCAGGCGGAATTCTGGCTCTGATTGGCATCGTTGCATGCCCAATAACTTCTGGCGACACTGCGTTCAGAAGCGCAAGACTCACCGTCGCCGACCTCTTCAAACTGGAACAGAAGTCAATCCGTTCAAGAATGCTCATTTCAATACCGCTTTTCATCGCCGGCTTTGTTCTCACTCAGCTCGACTTCCAGAAAATTTGGCGATACTTCGGTTGGGCAAACCAGACTCTTGCAGTCATAACTCTTTGGACTGTCGCCGTTTATCTCAAATTAAACGGTAAAAATCACTGGATTGCCACGGTTCCGGCTGTTTTCATGACTTGCGTGACGTCAGCATTCATACTTAATGCAAAGTTTGGATTCAACCTTCCAGCAGACATCTCAAACGCCATCGCAGTAGTCCTATCCTTCTTCCTCTTGATCGTTTTCATCCTCAGAGTGAAAGCAAAATCTCAGCCGCAAGAATCTGACACCATCTCGCCCGGACTTGAATGAAAAATGTCAAAAAATTTACTTTGATAGAACTGCTGGTCGTCATTGCAATAATCGCGATGCTCGCGGGTCTTTTGTTGCCAGCTCTTTCAAGGGCAAAAGGAAAAGCCCAGGAAAGCTCCTGCATGAACAACCTCAAACAGACATTCATACTTCTATCAAACTATGAAATCGAAAACTCCGGGGTCTATCCGCAGGCGATCAGCGTTGGAGACTGGGATACACGATTAGGCTGGATGCCGGATATCTCGACAAGCGAATCGGATAGGAAAATATTCAGATGCCCCAATGATCGTGTAAAATTCTATTCGTATTCGCTAAATTGCAGACAAATTGAGGATGATACAGGCAGTTTTGGTTCCTGGAATGCATCGCAGTTTGCCACTATGTCAAGCTCTCCGTCTCACTTCATCCTGGTTGAAGAGTCTGACAATTATATATTTAGCGCAACTGACTGCGATCAGGACAATTACACTCAAAATTCCTGCCGCTTTATGGATGCCGAGCCCAAGCACAAGGAC
>DYRX01000182.1:7334-8711 GCA_020718525.1 Victivallis vadensis | reverse complement strand
GAAAACGAAAAAGCCGCCTCGGCAAAAGGCGGCGGGGAACAAAAAACACAAGAGAATTATAGCACGGGTTTGGCTCTTGTGCAAGTGCCTATTTCCAAAATAATCGTGGACGCAGGCACCCAGTCGAGGATCTCACTCGAAAAATCTGTCGTAGCCGAATATGCAAAGGCGATGGCAGAGGGAGCAGTATTTCCGCCATTGTCCGCTGTGAAACACGAAGACAGCTATTATCTCACAGACGGATTCCACCGGCTCGAGGCAAAAAAGCAGAATGGCGAAATCTCCGTCGACTGCACGGTCGAGGAAGGGACTATCGCAGACGCACGCTGGAAGGCTCTTTCTATGAACGCTACTCACGGTCTGAGGCGCACCAATGCAGACAAGAAGCACGCAGTCAAGATTGCTATTGAAATGCGTCCAGAGCTATCTGATAGGGCAATTGCTGAGCATTGCGCTGTTTCAAATACATATGTTTCAAATCTTCGTGCGGAACTGTCAACAAATGACAGTTCAAAGCGGATCGGACTTGACGGCAAAGCTCGAAGCCTGCCGAAAAAAGAAAAAGCGGATCCGCTGAAAGAGGCGAAGGAGGTATTGAACATAAAAAACAGGCACAAGTCAGCAAATGTAGTACCGCTGAATGGGCTTGAATATGCAACCATGTCAATTGGGCAACTGCAAAAAATCGACAGGAACGACGGACAGAGGGACAAAGGATTCGATAAGGTTATCAAGTGGATCGAGGACAACAGAGGTCAGCGCGTTAAAAAGCCACAGGGAGCAATGGAGCTGGCAATTGAGGCTATTAACATCATGAAGAAGATATGGATTAACGATCCCAAGAGAGACATGGCAATCGAAGACATATTTCAGTTTGTCAAAACAATGAAAAGGGGGATCAGATAATGAAAACCTCCCGAATCCAAAGACGACGCTCCCAGCGGTCTAGATTGAGATTTCAGCATCAAACATATTTCCGAATTTTCCAAGTCCTCCAGCCACGAATCCGCTGTTCAGTTTGCGGAAAGTTCAGGCGCCTTTCTGATCTGATACCAATAAATGGGCGGACTTCTGATTTTTTCCGCGAGGGAGGGCTGATCTGCGGAATATGTCAGGCTCGGATCGCGGAGAGGGAATTTCTGGTCGCGAAAATGGCTTCGTTACCACTGATTGGGGGTGTCCGATGATGCACGAAGTCAAAATCGGCTCTCCGCTCTCTACGGCTCTGGAGCTTGCCAAAATCGGAAAAATGGTCTTTCCATGCCATGAGAGGGATTTCACTTTCCAGAAGGATGGAAGGGTAATTTCTATCAAGCGCAAGTCTCCACGGGTCAGGAAGGGATTCCACGAAGCTACAGGCGACGAGGCGAGGATCCG
>DYRX01000182.1:0-7234 GCA_020718525.1 Victivallis vadensis | reverse complement strand
GAGGTCGCCTGCTCTTCTCCCGTCTGCGAGGCTCCCGGCTGGCTCCTCGAGCTTCTACATCAAAAGAATCAGAAGACCGCTCCAGTGCAATGGGACGGCAACATGTCAGACCGCTCATGTCGCGAGACTTCGGAGGCGGACATTAACGAAGCTCTGAGGCACGTCTCTCCCGACGTGGGATATTCGGACTGGATCGCGATTGGGCAGGCTCTCCACTCGTGGGACGATTCCAGCCGGGGGCTCTACGTATGGGACTCATGGTCTCGGCTCGGGTCAAAGTATGACAACACCTGCGCAAAACATTGGCAGAGCTTCAAGCCGGGCGCGATTGGGCTCGGAACGCTATTCCACTATGCCAAGGGCGGAGGCTGGGCTCCTGCAAGGCGGTCTCTCACGAAGGCGGACAAAGGATGTCCTATGCCGAAAGAAGACCTGCATTCCAGAGTTGGCGACATGGCCGTCGTTGAAGTCGAAGACGGTGCCGCTCTTGACCTGCCTCCTCCGATGTCTGCCGCTTACCTGTTTGAAAACAAGATCCCGCGTCCTGAATCAATAATCGAGGGATTCCTCGAGAAGGGCACTAATCTGGACATAGGCGGACCATCCAAGGCAAGGAAGTCTTTTCTGTCTCTTCAAATGGCGGTCTGCATAGGCGCCGGGCTGGATTTTCTAGGATTCGGCGCAGGCGTTCCTCGGCGCGTCTTATATCTAAATGCAGAAGTTCCTCCTCACCATATGCAGACTCGTTTTTTGAAGATATGCGACTCCCTCGGGGTTGATCTCGAGCAGGTGCGGAACAAAGTCGAAATTGTCAATATGCGGGGGCATGACTGCTACTACATGTGGGCGGTTCGGAAATACGTCGAAGACCTTGTTCCGGACATTGTTTTTGTGGATCCATTTTATAGCTTCATAGTTGGCGATGAAAGCAAGCCTGAAACAATCAAGCCGCTTCTCCGTGAGCTGGATTCCATCTGCAAGGATTCCGGCGCGGCAATAGCCAAGATTCTCCACTTTTCGAAAGGTTATGCAAGCGATAAATTGACGATTGACAGGACGGTCGGCTCCGGTGTCATTGGCCGGCATTTCGATTCGGCTCTCTTTCTGTCTCCGCATGCAGATGGGGACGATCTCGCCGTGTTGGAAGTCATATGCCGGAACTACGCTCCAAGGGCTCCGCGTTCAGTTATCTTCGACGATGAGAAGCTGATATATCAAAGCACGGACATTGCACCGGCTCTCAGGACGCGACAGTCTGTCATCACTGCAAAGAAGGCGACATCTGAGGCTCCGAACATTGGCAAGTTGCTGGCGAAGCCGCTTCCCATATCTGTTCTTATATCGGAGCTTCAAGCTGGCGGAATGTCTCTCCACTCATCCCGGGCATATATAGACAAGCTTCTTCACGAAGGCAACGTCCACGAATACAGGCGGCGCAGCGAAAACAACAGACGCTATATCGGGTTTCTCAAAGACATTGAAAACATGAAAAAGGAAGGGTTCAAAGTCGTTGAAAACTAGCGCAAAAAAGGCGGGTTTTTGGGGCGGTTCGTCGGTGGGTTCGTCGGTTTCACGTCCGACGAAGTGTCTGACGAAGTCATCTTCCATAGTGGTTCGTCGGTTCGTCGAATATCTGACAAGGCGGTTCGTCATTTCGCCTATTATAAGGCGAATGACGACTGTCCGACGAAGTGGTCGGATTGTTCAAGAAAAAATAAATGCAAAAAGGAGTTTCCCATGTTATTAAATTTAGACAGGAAAACAGTCCAGCAACACGAGGTTGGAAAGGAAAGCAAATGTCCGGACTGCATGGCGCCTCTTGTCGCTCGTCGCGGTGATATGGTCGTTTGGCATTGGGCGCATTATCCCGGCTGGTCTAGTCGCGATGTCTGCGGCCACTGCGAGACCGGCTGGCACCTTGCATGCAAACAGGCATATCTAAGTTTTCCCGGATGGGACATTGAATGTCCTATATCTGCCGCTGGACAGACATTCCGTGCTGATGCAATGAACGCCGGGACGGCTCGTGTCCGTGAATTTGTCCACAGCTTGTCTCCCCATTACTTGGCAAAGCATAAGGCTCTTGCTGGTGCCGGATTCGATGTCCTCTGGATTCTCGACGGCTCTGAGTTTGCCAGCCTCCGGAGCAAGTCCTGCCGCAATGGCGGACGAAAGGGACTGCTCAAGCCACGCGCTTATGACTTTGTTCATTCGGTAGGTGGAAAGGCACTAGTTCACTACAGCAACAAGCTCTGGCGACTCTACATGGCTAATGTCTGGTATCCATGCACCGGGCCCGCGTCTCTGTCGGTTCTGGAGAAGCTCCCACGGCAGGCGGCTCCGCAATGCAGGGAAAACGCCGTTTCCTGCCACGCTGGGAGGGGGATTTCATTTAAGGCGGCGAGGATGTGGCTCCATGACGTGTCCGCCTTCTCGTCGCAGGAAAACGATTTAGATGAGGAGATAGAAATATATGAAGTCTGATGTCAAAAAGCCGAAAGATTTTTTAATCTGCATGCCGCCATTGTCCTCTTTTACAAGCAAGGCTGTTTCCGCGATTGCTGGCGGTGTGCAAGTGGAAGATGATGCCGACACTATCTCACTGGCTCAGGTGTGCTCTGCGACGGTTGGAATAGCTCAGGAAGTTGTAGCTGTGGAATATTTCAATAACTCAAAAAATGAAGGGGCGGTCAATGAAGCTTGAAAGATGGCCAGTGTCGAAGTTGGGCGAAGAGGCTTTTATAGGTTACCCGGTGGCGATCGGGACAGATGAGGCCTTGGGCGCCTTTCTTGAATGCGAGTACAACGGAAAAACGCGGTACATTCTCCCGGCGGACTTAAAGCTGGTGGATGTGCTTTTCGGATGCGTCAAAGTGAACATTGAATTTCCGATGGAATACAAGATTTGGATAAAGAAAACAGACAAAGGATGGGAGGTAGAATTGCCATGAAACAATCAAACAGACATGAGATGTCCACGTCGTCGAAATTGGCGGATTCCTGCAACGTAAACAGGGGGGAAGGTAGTGGGGCGGGTCAATGTTCGGGACTGCGTCCAAGCTCGGCTAGGTGGCTTGCTGAAAGACCGGAATTGACTCAGGCTTTGATTCGTGACAGGCGTAACAAATATTTGAAAGGGCAGTCCATATGAACAGCAGACAGCGCAAAAGAATATTTTTTATCTGCATCCACGAAATATCGCATGCAGTCGGTCAATGGCATACAGGACGAAAGATTGAGCGTCTTGCGATATATGAAGACATGTCGGGCGAATCATTGGCAAGTGGTGATTGCAGTCTTGCTGATCTCAGGATGATATTTTTAGCTGGTCCAGGTGGGCAGGCTCTCTTTGAAAGAATGCAGGGGATTTGTATTCCTCGCAAGGATCCTCGATTTGCGACTAGGATTCCGCCGAAATACCGGGCAGAGGATACCGATGCTTTTTCTTTTGCAACGATTGAATGCCTTGCTCACGATGGCGAACTGCCTCCCATGCTCGCGACGGCGAAGGAATGCCACGATCTGATTTTCAAGTATCGAATACAAATTGAGCATCTGGCTAATGAGTTGTATAAGCGCGGCTCACTGTCCGGCGATGAATGCGAAAGGGTATTCAATGCCTGCAAAAAATAAATGAAGTTGACAAAAGATGCGCTTTATAAGGTTTACAACAATTTGAAAGGACAAAGCAATGGAAGGTCAAGGATTGATTGGAATGCAAGAAGCCTCCAAGCTCCTTGGGGTATCGCGAGGGACGCTTACTCGTTGGGCAAAAAGCGGATTGGCTCCATACATACGGATCCGGGGTCGGTATCTGTTTAGCATGGCTCAGCTTGAAAAGTTCATAACGGCTCACTCTAAAAACAAAATTCAATAGAAAGGATTCTCACAATGAACTTGGTCAAAGGAATGGATTTGCAGATCGGAACTCAGGATTGGATGTCGAAGGATTTGACACTGAAAGTCCAGCAATTCAGTGAAGCATGTGTCGCGGCGGATCAGGCGGTCGAAGCGGCAAAGGCAAGACCGGACTTGAGCGAACTCTCAGCCGAAGAATTGGCGGATTTCTCGCTTGGAAAGTCAAAGCAGCTTGTCTCCGCGTTGCTTCGTGTCCGGGGGCTGTTCTCGATGCGCGATGCCGTCGTTGCGGACCATAGGTCTGAAAGATTGCTACTAGCTGGAAAGTTGCGGTCTGAGGCGGGCTCGCTCGTCATCAAGATTGAAAAGACATTGGCTCCGCTCAGGGTTCAGAAGTGGGTTCTCGAGACTGCCACTGGCTCGAGGGCTCCATGTGTTCTTGAATTGATCCAGAGGGCTGGGCAGTTGGAAAGCGATTGCGCGAGTGGTTCTCTGAAAGTTCCGTCGCATGTGCTCTCCCGGCTCGATGAGAAGATTTTGAGGCTGTCGGGTCGGGCGGAATAATTATGGTTCCCCCTGAGCCCAAAAAGGGTCTGCCGTGGCGCGTCAGTGTCTTGCATAAGCGAATACTCCAAAACTTAGTTATCGGGTAGGGATTCGGTTGGCAATTCGGACGGGGGGGCGAAAGCTCCCCCTTCCTACATCAAAAGGTGGGCAAAAAATGAACTGCAATTTTGAGATATTTTTGATTTTAAGTTGGACTCTTTTCTCGGGGGCGATATGAAGCTCGCGATCGTTGGCAGTAGGAACATTGTTGCTTTTGACCTAGGATCGGTTGTGCCGCCGGGGGTATCTGCCATCATCTCCGGCGGCGCGGCTGGTGTTGATCGGCTGGCTCGTGATTATGCTCTGTCTCGCGGGTTGAAGCTGGTCGAGATTTTGCCTGAATATCAGAAGTTTGGACGTAGGGCGCCATTATTGCGAAATCTGAAAATAGTGGATAGCTCAGATCGTGTTCTTGCTGTTTGGGACGGTCGAAGCAAAGGCACGTTGCACTCCATATCATATGCAAAAGCGACTGGAAAGCCTGTCGAGCTTATCAACATTTTTAAGGATCGTTGAACATGTGCCATAAATCCGAAAATGTCCAGGCGGATGTCCATTCCGGATATGACCTGCTCAGGGTCGTTCTCCCCTCTGGGCTCGAGGTCTTCGGCTGGCAGGCATACCGTTCGCAGTTCCATGCTGTTCAAAGCCGGGGGCGATCTGATCCAATGGCATCTCTTATAATTTTGTTCAAATACAAAAGACAAAATATCCATTTAATAAATTCGGTCGTAACATCTGCGGCGGCATATCTGAACTGCGATGTAATACTACCATGTCCTGGACATCTCAGGGGCAAGCGTTCGGCTCTCCAATGGGTCTTTGGTGATCGTCTTCTGCGACGGATTCGGACTACAGCAAAACGAAAATTCCAAAATGAGATTGAGATAGATTCCGCAAAATATGCCGCGTCTTTATGGTGTGATTTTGATGAGCTTAGGGGGCGGTCTGTCCTGCTGGTCGATGACATTTTAACGGCTGGAAAAACAGTAGAATTTTACAACGAATATTTTCAGAAAAACGGGGTTGAAAATGTCAGGATGTTTTGCTTGGGGTTAAGCTCTAGGCTTAATCCCGTGCCTGTGAAGCATGTGGACTTTGCTTCTCCCGTTTCTGTCAAAACATACAAGCGGGATATATCCGAATACCAGGCTAAATATTTGTCGTTTCTCAAAATGATGCTGGCGAAATATCCTCGCTGTCAAAGTTGCGGATTTTCAGCTCAGGAACTTGGGCAGGTGCGTCTGCACGTGCATCATCTTTTGGCTTTCCAATCTCTTGAACTTAAAGAAATGGATCCGCTTATGTTTGCGGCTGGGAATGTGCTAGTGCTGTGCAATTCGTGCCATGCGCTACATCATCCCGGACTAAGGGCTTACGATTGGTTTTCGGCATATCGCAAAAGAATTTACTAAATATGAAAGGATTGTTTTATGGCAAAGAAACCTGCTGAACATGTTAGCAATTCACGTCCCGAACCGTTGAAGACTGAGGACTTCTTAGAGTTGGACAATATAGAATTTGTCTCGAAGCTTCTTACTATTGCCTGCGAACGGCTCGAGGCTGGCAGGAAGCTTGAAACTGATAGATCAATCGTATATCCGGAATGCAGTGTCATTCTCCACGATTGCGAAAGATTGAAGCGTCGCTTGGATGAGCTACAGGGCAGACGGGACCAGCTCGAAGAGCTTCTCGCAACACTGCCAAAATTGCTTTGTTCAAGTTGCCGCAAACTCTTAAAATAAAGGTGTTCCAATGGCAAGACCGAAAAAAAATGCTTCTGCTTTAATTGACAAGCTGAAAATGATTCGTTCAAGTGCTGAATCCCGTGAGGACTTCACCGACGTGGATTCCAAGCTTAAATCTACAAAAATCAAAAAGTATGAAGCCGAAATTAGGCGGCTGGACTTGGCACATACACGAAATCAAGAGTCCCTTTTCAGAGACTGGTCTGAGCTTTTGAGGCGCATAGGAATTCTGGTCTTTTCTGAAATGTCGGGCAAAATTGGGGATCTGCGATTGGATGATGATGCCACTGAAAAGCTGAATCAGATTTACAGCGATGCAATCAATGAGCTGTGTGCAAAGCTGGAAGCCGAAATTCAGGAACATTTCCAAAAAGAAAAGGAAGCATGAAAAAATCAAAAAGTCTTAGTTCGGCTCTCCTGCGTCGTTCAATGAGGATGATTGCAAAGGCGTTTGTCTCGGCTGCGCGAGTTGACAAAGCTGGCAAGGGGTAAACAAAGGAGTATTTACAATGGAAAATTTAAGAGACAGCATGATGTGCAATAGCGCGACTTACGGAACAAAGGCGATATATCCGGATCCGATATTTTATAAAATGGCAAGAAATCCGGAATGGTGCTCCATGAAAAAGGCGTTGGACTGCGCTTATGGCGAGGGCTCTTATCCGTTGGCATTGGTTCAAGCTGAAATTGAATCCAAGGGCGGCAAGTCTAAAATTTATGAATCGCTTGTCAAACTCTACGGCGCGGCGGATGCACGTGCAAAAACATTTTTGAGGATTAATATTCTCGGGGTCGAATAACTTCTAGGGGGGCTAATCTATGCCAAAAGTTTATAGCTTCGATGAACTTTCCGGCTCTGATTTAGGTTATGGATTCCTCTCAGATGCCGGGGCTTATTCGGTTCCAAGGTGCTCTGAATGCGGAATGCCTTATGACCAGCGCGACGACTCAGGCAATGCTCCCTCTTTTGCAAGGCAGGAAACATTTACCCGGGGGGATGTCCAGCATGTGATTTCTAGAAT
>DYRX01000181.1 GCA_020718525.1 Victivallis vadensis | reverse complement strand
GCTCAGCTGATTTTGCGGACTACCTCATAAGTCATACCAACAAACTCAACGGTGCTGACCCAACTGTTACTTTTGATACTGCCTGCAAAGGAATACCGCATTTTAGGTTGATTAAATGAGGCGAAACAATTATTTTTCTTTATGATGAACTCCAAAATCCTAATCTTATGAACTACCGTGAGCCATTATTCCGGCCGCCTGCCGAGGCCGGGAGCCTTATTTTCCAGGTTGCGTACGGCTGTCCGCATAACTCCTGCCGATTTTGCCTGATGTACAAAGGAGTTAAATACAATGTCAGAAGAACAGAAGATATTTTGTCTGAAATTGAAGAGGCTGGCAGACTCTATCCAGGGGAAAGACGTTTTTTTCTGGCAGATGGCGATGTCATGGCATTGCCGTTTGACGCGCTTAGAGAAATTTTGGAGAAATTGAACAGATCCTTTCCGAATCTTGCAAGAGTCAACAGCTATGCAAACGCCTCCTCCATCCTGGCTTTTTCCAAGGAGGAACTCTCCGAGCTTTACAGGCTCAAGCTCAATACGCTCTACATTGGACTGGAGACAGGCTCTCAGGATTTGCTTGACAAGGTTGGCAAAAAAGAAGATGCCGAAAAGATGGCGGTGGCGGTTCGACTGATTCAAAGTTTGGGGATGAAGGCATCCGTGATGGTACTGCTTGGACTGGGCGGCAAGTCTGGTGCGGAAGAACATGCGATGAGAACTGCGGAAATCTTGAATCAAATGCAGTCACGTCTCCTCTCCGCGCTCAGATTCGTCGAATTTCCGGGAAAAACAAGGATGTTCAGCGGATACGAAGCATCAAGCGAATATGATGTTGTGTCAGAACTATTTCTTCTTGTCAAGCATTTGGAGCTGAAAAGAACAGTTTTCAGAGCTAATCATAGTTCTAATCCGCTTCCCCTTGCAGGCAGGTTTCCCCAGGACAAACAGACACTGCTTTCTGAAATACAAGGAATGCTTCAGTCAAATCGCCTTGACCGCAAAGGTCCTGGGCATCTGCCCTTATGGCTTTAGCAATTTCCTATACGATGAACTTATTCTCACCCCCAGCCCCCGAGATAAAGAGAGAAGAATTTGTCCTTACACAAAGGAGCATAGGCACAAAGCTTTCACCTGGGAACGCCGCAATTCAGCTCGGCATCTTGAAGAGAGCCGACAGGATGTCGGCGTTCCAGTCTGGAAAAAACTGCAAGATCTTCACAGCAGTCCAAGTTCGGCTTCCGCCGAAATTCTTTGGAGCATTTGGACTGCGGTCGCGAAGTGCAACGGAGCTACCGCCTTTCTTCCGGCACGCGACAACTTGCCGGTCAGGCATCTTCTCTCTCCCCCAACATTAGTCATTGAAATTCAGTATTCAATATTTTTATGGATCAGGAAGCAGTTGTCAATCAGCCTTGTTCCGCCAAAATATGCGGCGACGGCGATTAACGAATTTTTCGAGACAGACTCTTCAGGAAGAAGTGTCTCGGAATTGACAATCTCGATGTAGTCAATATTTCCGCCAGCCTGCGAAATTCGCAGTTTTACGGTCTCGGCGAGGAGCGACGATGAAAGCTCACCTTCCATTGCCATTTTTCTAGCTTCGTCCAGGGACTTGCAGATTGCCAATGCGTTCTGTCTTTCGTCCGGCGAGAGATATTTGTTTCTTGAGCTCATTGCAAGTCCGTCGTGTTCGCGCACTATTGGAACGCTGAGTATCTTCACTGGAAAGTTCAGGTCTCTGACCATTCGCTTTATGACAGCCGCCTGCTGGTAGTCTTTTTCGCCGAATATGGCGATGTCGGGGAGGGTGGCGTTGAAGAGTTTAACGACGACGGTGCAGACACCGCGGAAGTGTGTCGGGCGGCTTTTGCCGCAAAGGGGCTTTGAAAGGATGGTCTCCTCAACCCAAGTTGACGATAAATCCGGATACATTTCATCCGCGTCCGGATGAAAGATAAGATCAACTCCGTGCTTCAGGCAGAGCTCGGAGTCCCCCTCGAAATCGCGCGGGTATTTGCTGAAATCCTCGTTGGGACCGAATTGCGTGGGATTGACAAAGATGCTGAGCATGACGAAGTCCGCATGCATGCGCGCCATTTTCACGAGAGACATGTGTCCCTCATGCAGAAAGCCCATAGTTGGGACAAGAGCGATTTTGATTCCCTTCCGCCTGAGGGACAGAGAAAACTCTTGAGTCTTGGAGATTGATTCGAATGTCAGCATCTTGCTTTTCAGTCTTTTTCTCAGATATTGCCCAGATAAATGTGCCGCAGTCCGGCGTCGTTCGCGATCTTTTTTGCTTTGATCAATGTATCTCTGGGGGTATTCGGGGCTTTGAGGAATTTGTAGTCGGGATGATACGCCGTGAAATGTATTGGCACATGCGGTCCCAGCTTATCGAGGACCCAGTTTGCGAAGGCGGCCAGCATTTCATCGGAGTCGTTTTTGCCGGGAATTATGAGATTGCAAATTTCGAGATGCTTTCCGAGCTTGTGGAAATGGAGGATCGAGTCAAGAACAGGCGCGAGGGAGCCTCCGGTCATCGAAGAGTAGAATTCCTCAGAAAAGCCCTTCATGTCGAAGTTCGCGGCATCAACGAAGGGAAAGATCTCGTCTGCCGCCCTGGGGCTGACGAAGGCGTTCGAGACGAATATGATCGGGATTTTCTTCGTCTTTGCGAGTTTCGCGACATCGAGGGCGTATTCTGCCCATATGATAGGCTCGTTGTAGGTGAAGGAGATGGATTCGCAACGGGCCTTGATCGCGGACATCAGTATCATGTCCGGGGCGTAGTATGGAATTTCATCGGAATTTGTAAAAGTTCCTCTCGACAGATGATGGTTTTGGCAGAATGAGCACTCGAGGTTGCATCCGAAACTGCCGAGCGAGAATGTTTTTGTTCCCGGCAGGAATTCGGCGAATGGCTTTTTTTCTATGGGATCAATGTGTATGGCGGCTGGGCGGCCGTATGCGATGGAACGGAGTTTGCCGGAGACATTCTTCCGGGCTCCGCAGAAGCCTGTCGCCCCCTCTGGGATCCTGCAGGATCTCGGACAGAGGGAGCAGTCGGCTCCGCCTTTTCCGTCGGGCGTCCACCATTTTGCCGAGGCAAGAAGCTCGGATGCTGTGCCGGCGTCAGGAATTTGCTGATTCAAATTCATTCATGAAGTCAATGAGCTTTTCGACTCCTTCGAGCGGCACTGCGTTGTATATGCTTGCCCTGATTCCACCGACCGAGCGGTGCCCTTTGAGTCCTACCATGCCTTTCGCCTTGGCTTCCTTGACGAACTTCTCCTCGAGCTCCTCGCTGGGGAGTTTGAATACGACGTTCATCTTGGAGCGGCTTGCCGGCTCGACCGGGTTTCTGTAGAAGTCCGAAGCGGAAATTCTTTCGTAGAGGGCTTCTGACTTTTCGTCGTTGACCGTCTCGATCGCTTCGAGTCCGCCCTGCTCCTTGATCCAGTCTGTGACCAGTCCAACCATGTAGATGCCAAAGGTGGGAGGAGTGTTGTAGAGAGAGCTGTGTTCGATGTAGGTCTTGTATTTCAGCATGGTTGGGATAGTCGCGCTGAGGCGTTCGGCAAGAGATTTCTTGATGATCACGAGGGTCACGCCGCTCGGACCAAGATTTTTCTGGGCGCCGGCGTAGATCAGACCAAAATTGTTGACATCAACGACTCTGGACATGATGTCGCTGGACATGTCTGCCACGATTGGAACCGGGGAAGATTCCGGGAAGGAATGATACTGTGTTCCGTAGATCGTATTGTTGCTGGTTATGTGGAGATAGGCGGCATCCTGGCTGATTTTAGCGTCGTCAATGTCGGGAATTCTGTCATACTTGCCTTCCTTGCTTGACGCAATCACATCTACTTTGACGAAGTTTTTAGCCTCCTTGATCGCCGCGCTGGACCAGCTTCCGCTGTCAACATACTGGGTCAGTCCGCCTACAGGGGCGAGGTTGAGGGGGACCATTGCAAACTGAAGGCTTGCTCCTCCCTGTATGAAGCAGACGGCGTATTCGTCTCCGATCTTCATGATATCGCGGATGTTCTTTTCGGTCTTCTGAATGATTTCTGTAAATTCAGTTCCGCGGTGCGAAAGTTCCATGATGCCGCATCCGGACTTTCCATAGGCGCAGAATTCCTGCTGGGCCTTTTCCATGACAGATTTTGGAAGCATTGCAGGTCCGGCATTGAAGTTGACGACTTTCATCATTTGATTGCTCCTTTCACGGAAATATCCGCGTTCCTTTTTTGGAAATTCAAGCGCCCCAAAATATGAAGCGACACCAGTCTCCGTTCCGGCTAAGATATATTTGACTGGGGAAAAATCCATTTTGATTTGAATTAAATTCTTGAAAAAACTGAATATTTTACTGAGAGAGAGGCTTGCAAAAATTGCGGCGCATATTAGTTTTTTACTGGATGGGGGCGTGTTTTCGGCGCTCTTGTTTGTGGAAAAACAAGGATTTCATATGCCTAGACTCATTTGTTTAAGCGGTCTCAACAAGGGCGAAGAGTATGCCCTCGTGCCTGGGGTGAACACGATCGGACGCAGTGAAAAGAATATGATTTGCGTCTTCGACAAGAAGGTTTCCAGACTTCACTGCACGATAAGCATAGATTCGGACAAGGCGACGATTTCCGACAATGGGAGCACCAACGGTTCTAAGGTGAACAACGTGTTTGTTCAGACTCCGACAGAGCTCAAGTTCGGGGATCATCTCAGGCTCGGCCAGACGGTTTTTCTCTTCAGCGACAAGTCCATGTCCGAAAAGATCGAAAAGCCGAAGGAGCAGGAGGACGCCGAATTCGAGCAGTTGCTTCAGGAAGCCACTTTCCAGGTCACCAAGACGACAGCGCTGAGAAAACTAAAGACGGACAAAGAGGGCAAAGTCACCGGTTTTCTCTCTTTCTTCACGAAGGACGATCAGCCTGGCGGACCCGGTCAACAGCCTCCGGCGGCCAACTGAGAGATGCCCTCAAGCACCAAAGTTTCAAAGACCTTCCCATGCTTGCCAAGAGAATAATTCCCTGCCTTGATGTAACCAACGGTCGCGTTGTGAAGGGCGTCAACTTCATAAATCTTGTGGACGCAGGCGATCCCGTCGAGGCTGCGATAGAATACGACCGACAGGGAGCCGACGAGATTGTTTTTCTCGACATTACGGCTACCAGCGACGAACGCCGCTCCATGTTCGATGTCGTGCGCAGGACAGCGGAGCACGTTTTTATTCCTTTGACAGTCGGCGGGGGCATACGAAGCGTTGAAGACATGCGCCTTATGCTGAACTCAGGAGCGGACAAAATTTCACTGAACTCGGCGGCTGTTGCAAATCCCTCTCTGATAAGCGATGGGGCGGCGCGATTTGGCAGTCAGTGCATCGTTTTGGCGATTGACGCCAGAAGGGTTTCAGACGGTTCCGAACCAAGCTGGAGCGTTTTTACACATGGCGGACGGAAAAATACCGGAATTGACGCGGTCAAATGGGCGCTCGAAGGAGTTGCAAGAGGAGCTGGAGAGATTCTTCTGACCAGCATGGATGCCGACGGGACAAAGGATGGATACGATTGCGAGCTAACCTCCAGGATTGCCTCAAGTGTCAATGTCCCAGTGATCGCCTCAGGAGGCGCAGGCACTCTCGAGCATCTCTATGAAGTCATATCCAGGGGCAATGCCGATGCCGTCCTTGCGGCAAGCATTTTTCATTTTGGCACATACACCGTCCCCCAGGCGAAGGAGTATCTCATGGAGCGCGGCATATCCGTGCGGATGAGGCAGAACTGAACAGGAAAAACATGAAATCCCATCGGAAAGAGCTTTTTTTCGAACTGCCGTCGAGGCGCGCTTATGTGAATATCACCGCGCAAGTAGAAAAATGTCTCGCGGAGTCTGGCATCAAAGAAGGCCTTCTGCTCTGCAACGCGATGCACATAAGCGCCTCCGTCTTCATCAACGACGACGAAAGGGGTCTGCATTCTGACTTTGAAAAATGGCTGGAAAAACTTGCCCCCCACGAGCCTGTCAGCGCCTATGCGCACAATTTGAGCGGTGAAGACAACGGGGACGCACATCTCAAACGCCAGATCATGGGGCGCGAGGTAGTGGTGGCGGTGACCCAGGGCAGGCTTGATTTTGGACCATGGGAGCAAATCTTTTACGGCGAATATGACGGCGGCCGCAGGAAACGCGTGCTTGTCAAAATAATAGGGGAATAGCAGGATGCGTTTTCAATGCGGTTTTTGCGGCTCGGTCATGAGGGACTTGAATGCGAAAAATCTTGGTGCACAAGTCGAGTGCCCGAGCTGTCGCCATCTGCAGGTTCTTCCCTCGTCCCCATTCGGACCTGGAAGAATCATCGGCGATTTTGTCGTCATCCAGAAAGTCGGAGAAGGATCCATCGGAACCGTCTATCTGGCAAGACAGATTTCTCTTGACAGAAATCTTGCGCTGAAAGTCCTTTCGATAAAATACACAAACCGCAAGGGGATCGCCTCTTTTCTTGCCGAAGCCAGAACTGCGGCAAAGCTCAACCATCCCAGCATCGTCCAGGTCTGCGCTGTCGGCGAGGACAATGGCATATGCTTCATGGCAATGACCTTTATCCAGGGAAAAACCGTGCGGCAAAGGATTGACGAGGATGGCAAAATCGGCGTTGACGAGGCGCTCCACATTGTCCAGCAGGTTTCCGAAGGACTTCATTTCGCATGGACAGAAGAGAATCTCATCCACAGGGACATCAAACCAGAAAATATCATCATCACAACAGAGGGTGCCGCGAAGCTGACCGACCTTGGTCTTGCAATAAGCGAGGACGAATGCACGAAGGGGATGGAAATTTCCGGCACGCCCTTCTATATGAGCCCGGAGCAGTTCGCCGGGGAAAAGCTCGACACGAGAACGGACATCTACAGCCTTGGCGTAACCCTTTACCAGATGCTCAGCGGACAGCTTCCCTACAAGGGAGACACCCTCAACACTGTCGCGAAACAGCATTTCTACGAGAAGGCGACACCGCTGAAAAAGCTTGATTCCTCCATACCTTCCGAAGTAGAAAAGCTCGTTGGCAGAATGATGGCGAAGCATCCGGACGACAGGTTCTCGAACATTGAGGAACTGCTCAATGATGTCTGGAAAATCCGTCAGAAAACTGCGCCAAGCAAGGACATGGTTCCGGGAGTTCACACAATTTCGATCAAAAAGCTCGACTACAAACAGCCACAGCCAAGCCCGATCCCGCACAAATCCTTCCAGAGCGGCAAAATTCCGAAAACTCCATTCAAGGCACCAGCGCCCGAAGCCGACGAAGAAAATGTGCGCATCAACAAGACCTTGATTTTTTCCGCCATGGGCGCAGTCCTGATCATTGTGCTCGTATTTGTATTTGTATTTGCAGACAGGGCGAAACGCCTGACCAACATCGAGACGGAGCTTCTACCCATAGAAAAGCATTTTGCACAGACAAACAGCGTGAGCCTGGAAATAGAGGACGACTGCAAAAAACTGCTTCAGCGTATAGGAACGCCAAAAACAGAGGCGGACAAGGCGATCATGTTCAGATTGAAATTTCTGATTTCCGAGATGCAAATCAGGCGCCTCGCCCAGGAAAATCTGCGCCTCAAAGACGAAATGTCCGCATTAGAGAAAAAAACGACAGTGAAGTCCAACAATTTGACATCCTCGATGAAAGAGGATATGCTCGAGCTCGCCGCTGAAAAAGATGCGGAAATCGCAGAAATAGAGCAGGCCTTCGAGAAGGAAAAAAAGCAGTGGCAGGATGAAAAAGAGGCTCTAAACAGGAAAATTGCCGATTTTGGGAAAAAACTTGAGCACGAGAAAAAGATGGCGGATGAAAAATTGCGCACTGTGTTTTTTGCAAAATATTATTCGGCAATCAGACAGTGCAAATTCACTGAAGCCGCAGCGCTTCTCAAGGAATTCTCCGGAAAATCAGAGATCTCGCCAGAAGATTTAGCCCGCTTCAACGAACAAATCGCCAGGCTCGCGGAATTCCATACCGCCTTCACCGCAAGCGGAAACAAATATACGAAAACCGCCACCCCAGACGGAATAGTGATAAGAATTGTTGACGAGGAAGTTGATTTGAACGTCTCCGGATCCTTCTCGACAAAAAAATGGACGCAGTTGTCGGTCGAAAGCCTTGCGGCAATAGCTCTCAAGGCATTTCCAGATCTGCCAGAAAAATATGTGAAATCTGACATCTGCCTTCTTTTGGGCAAGCCGGGCGACGCGATCTCTTTTTCCCCTGATCACAAGCTTCTTGAAATGGTGGTGAACTCCGCTTTCTATACCGGACTCGACTCCGTAAAATCCCTGGCGGAAACAGACAAGAAGAAGGCACTGCCAAAATTCCAGATTCTCCAGAAGGAATTTGACGGAATTCCAAAATTTTCGGAAGAGCTTCAGGCGCTCAAACCATCTCTTGAAGATTCTCCTCCCACCCTGAGCTCGCCTCTGGGAATATCTCCTCCAAAAGACGCGTCCAAATAGTTGCTCTGCGTTGCTGTCGAGTCCACATGCAACTGGTATTGGCTGGTCGACAGACTGCTCAGGCACGGATACAACGTGAAGCTCGTTCACAGCGGAGCGGAACGTTAGCGTACACGATCCACGTTGATGTGAACGATTACGACCCAAAATAAATTTATGATGGTATCTATCCTTCTCCCGGATTGAATTTTTCCG
>DYRX01000180.1 GCA_020718525.1 Victivallis vadensis | reverse complement strand
CGCCTGAAATAATCGGACACTATCTCTTTTTTTCCGATGCCATGCTCGCTTGAAAGAAGTATGATCTTGCCGAATTTCATCGCATGTCTTTCTATGGCGTCATTGTCGCGCAGAAGTCTGGCGCGTCCCTTCGCGATGTCTATCTTGAAAAAGGAGGAGCCCCCTTTTGCTATCTTCCCAATGAAGTTCAGCGCATCTTCCCCGCTTGTGAAAACAGAGCTGTCGAATCTATCCTCCACCATTTCTAGTTTTCGCGTCAGGTTGGACAGCTCATCAATTTCCCTTTTGCGGTCGTAGAAGACATGAGCTTCAAGCTTTCCCTCCGGAAGCTCAACGCATTTAACTGTATGCCCCAGCGTCCGTTCGCCGGACGAGAATAGATTCGACGCGCTATGAAGCTCCGGCATGCTTTCAGCAAGAAGGCGTTTCGCCTCCGATGTGCTGAACGGCATGGGGATTACAAATCTGAACCCGTCCTTGATCATCCCCTTCAGATTGCCGGCACTGTAGAAGCCGCGGTCTGTCAAGATGCGCGCATGTTCGAGCTTCAGATCTTTTTTCAGATATGACAGCAGGTTCTTGAGCGTGGAAACGTCCCCGATGCTTCCCTGGTAAATTTTATTTATTTCTTGAGATGGTTACTAGAAAACAGGGATTTCAAGGATCCATCGTGGGAATTCCCCCGAAGCCCCTTTTTGCGTCACCATACGGCTCAGGAAGTCTGACAAGTGGGAGGCGGAGGCGGAAAAAACCCCAGGGTGTCGTACGTGCCCCACGGGGAGTCGCCGCGAAGTGCCGAAAGGACTATATGACGGGAACTGCGGATTCACTATTTTTTTTGTCCGCCATGTAAACTGTTCCGGATGAGAGAACAGCGTAGCCGTTCATCAGATAGACGTAGCCTGACTTCGAGACGGAGTCCTCGGACGCGACATCGGACTTTCCGTCGCCGTTGAAGTCCCAGGGGACGGATCCACAGGCAATCGTCGAGACGCAGGCAAGCAGTGCCGCAGTCAGAGTCCGCAGAGAGACATTCTTCATTAGTCCCATAGTTTCATCCTCCTATTTTTCTACTGTGTGATGTATTCCACTTTGAAATTCTCTAATCATGCTGGGGCTTTATGACAATAATTCAAGAAATCGTTATTGATTTTTCGATCTGCCTCATGAGGCTAATCGCGTCGGCGACTTTCTCTTCCTGGGACTGGACAGTCGAGAAATCCTCGAAGGACAGCCATCCGTCATATCCGGATTTTTTCAGTGCCTTGAGTAGCGATGTGAAATCAACGGCTCCGGAACGCAATGGAGATGCGGCGGTCTTCCAGGACATGAACTGCGGACCGGCGGACGTGGCATAGCATGGCGCGGAGCTTTTTAAATGCACGTGTACCAGGTAGGATGACAGCATTTCCACACCCGCCTGGTAATTCTCGAAGCCTTCGTAAACCATGTTCCCCGCGTCGTGGATGACTCCAATCTCAGACGGGCTCCAGTGCGAAACAAATCTAATTGCAGCGCTGGCGGAGGCGACTATCGTCCCCATGTGTATTTCGATCAGGGGCTTTACTTTGAATGCTTTGGAGCATTCCACGACGCGGTTGAAATTCTCGACATCAGCCTTGAAAATGTCGTTGTAATTTTTGCTTCCGTCGTATGGCAGGACACCAACCCTGAGACAGGGGATTTTCATGAGCGCCGCGATCTCTATCATTCTTCTAGCCTTCTCGAAATCGCAAGCTCTGGCGTATGAGCCGAGGTTTGGCATCTCAAGCCCCTCCGTCCTGGTCATTTGCGCTATATCTAGAAACTGCCTGTCGCTCCAGTCTTCCTGGAGACTTGTCCTGTTGCCGTTCCAGAAACTGGGCTTGGAGAGATCTCCACTGTCCGCGACAAGTCTCCATTCGATGCCGTCATAGCCGTATTTTTTGAGCAACGCGACGGCATCCTTGTGAGATGACTCTGGCATTGCAACAGTAAACCATGAATAGCGCATTTTGTCCTTCTCCTTATATTTGCGTCTCTTTCTTGCGCGGAATCTAGGACAATATCATAAATTTTCGCATTGTCAATAGCTCGAGAACATGGATCACCCCTGGGACAGGGCAGTCAAAAGAGCTTTGCTCGGCGAGAATATTGTATTCTTTATTCATTTCAGGCGGATACGCGGATCCGCCCAGGCATATGCGATGTCGGCAAGAAGATTGACAACGACAAAGATGAGCGCGGTGCATACGACAAGCGCCTTGAGCATCTGCAGATCCGAATTCATCACAGCGTTGATGCCTGCATAGCCAAGTCCCGGAATGCCGAAAAAACTTTCCAGAAGCAGACTCCCGGTAAAGAGAAACGGAAGTATTGTCGTGGCGCGGCTGATTATGGGGATTGCGGCATTCGCAAGCAGATGTCGGCAGTAGATCCTAATCGGAGAGGCCCCCTTTGCCAGGGCAGTCCTCAGATATTCCCTCTTAAGCTCCTCGACAAAAATCGTCCGGTAGAAACGCGTGCCTTCGCCTATTCCGCTGGCAGTTCCGACGATGATTGGAAGAATGAAATATTCCGCGCCGCCGTAGCCCCATACAGGAAAAAGATTCCAGTAATATCCCAGATACCACTGTCCTGCGATGATGAATACAAGAAAGCTGATGCTCATGCCTGCGACAGACAAAAAAACGATAATCTTATCTATGGCGCGCCCTTTGAAGGCGGCGGATAGCAGTCCGAGCGCCGTTCCTGCAACAAGTTCGGCAAAAAAGATTGGAAGCATTAGCATGAGCGAGGGGATGGCGGATCTCTTGAGCGTGGCCTTAATGTCCTCCCTGGTGACGAGAGTCCTGCCAAAATTAAGAAATTCGACGTATGGAAATTCGGATTTGAAGGAGACAATTTCGCCGAAGGCGGAGAAGAGCTGGGAGTCGAAGGGGGAAGCCTGTCTTTTGAAAAAAGTCGCCTCCGCCAAATCGAGGAAGCCCGATGGATGCGTGGGATTCAGCATGATCTCTCTGGTTTCCGCTGGAAAATAGATTTCAGCGGTCTTCCATTTTATAGAGTGATGTGCCTGTCCAAGGCAGTTGAAAGATCCTCTGAAAAGGAAACGGACTTTCAGATCGGAGCTGTCAGGTGGGAGAAAGTTTCTTGAGAATCCTAGCCCCTCTCCCTCCAGTCTCAGACAGCCCTTGTTAGGCACCGCGCCCGCCGGCACTTTGATTCCGGCGATATTCATGTTTTTTGAGAAATCCGCCGATGTGAACGCCTCGGTGCGTCGCCAGTATCCAAAAAAAAGTGGCCTGTCGCAGGAAAGCGCATTGCGCATATTCTCGAGTTCGAGCGGCGAAGGATTTTTGCCAAGAAGAGCGGCGGCAGGATCGCCGGCGGAAATTCTGAAGAAAAGAAACGTGAGCACAATGACGCCGAAAACGACGAGGACGGAATAGAGAAGGCGCCTGACTATGTAGTTCAGCATATCTTGCCTCCGCCGCAGGAAGAGCATCGCATGATGTCCGGTCCTCCAGTAGCAAGCAGTTCCATGCCTGGAGGGACTCTAAGGAAATCGGCTTCGCTCCAGCTTCCCGCCAAAAGCGCGTCCAGAAGGCGGAGATTTCCAGGGATTTCCTCGTAGCGGAGCTGTTCTGCCTCCGCGCACTTCCTGGCGAAGTTTCTGTAGGATTCGACATCCCCGAGCCCGTTGTTCACGAAGACAAGCTTTTCGTAGCTGTCCATTCCGCCGCGAATTGTGGAGACAATGAAATCCGCGTTCTCCTTGCCATAGGCCTCAACATACTGCTCATAGCTCAAATCAAGGCCGAGAGACGCCATCACGCCATCCTTGGCATCTTCCTTGTTGACTTTGTCTCTTTCTATCCATCCAGAGGAGAAATAATATGTGCCGGGCGATTCGGAAAACGCCGAAATATAGGCGTCATGACTGCCCAAAATGAGTGAAATGCAGTCATGCACTCTTGGAATGACAAGCGGAATGCCTCTCGCCCTGAGTCCCGCGACGCCGTTGTTGCAAAGGCCGAATCCGAGGAGAACCGCGGAATATTTGCTTTCGTCAATGCCGTCAATCTTCGCCTGCAGTTTGGCGCTCATGTCGTGGCTTTTGAGATCATGCCATCCCTGGCTGACAAATTCGGCGTCAACGACTGCCGCAGAGCGGGAGGCGCAGTTCGAGATTTCCCTGAAGAGGACTTCACAGGCGAGAAGGCAGTAGCGTTCCGCCGCATATTCATGCAGAGGCGAAGACAATCTTTTGTCCATATTTTCCATTGCAGGTCTTTTATTTATACGGCAAAGCCACTATATTCTACGGCTCAAAATTTAGCGCATATTTGAGAATTCTCAATAACCGAAAGACAAGGAGTCGTTGAAATGTCGGGCAAAAACTACAAGATCGCGGTGATCGCTGGAGATGGAACCGGTCCTGAAGTGACGAAAGAAGCAGTGAAAGTGCTGGAAGCCGCCTCGAAAAAGCATGGTTTTACCATGCAGATGGAAAATTTCGACTGGGGCGGTGAGCGCTATCTGCGCACTGGCAATGTCCTGCCGGAAGATGCGGAAAAAACGCTTAGAAGACATGACTCCATACTTCTCGGCGCCATCGGCCATCCGGACGTGAAGCCTGGAATTCTCGAGAAGGGAATACTTCTTAAACTGCGCTTCGACCTCGATCAGTACATCAATCTCCGCCCGGTGAAGCTTTATCCCGGAGTGGAGACTCCCCTCGCTGGCAAAAAGCCGGAACACATTGACTATGTCGTGGTGAGGGAGAACTCAGGCGGACTCTACACCGGCATAGGCGGCATAAGCATGAAGGGGACTCCGAACGAAGTCGCCGTGCAGAGCATGGTCTACAACAGGCACCAGGTTGAAAGATGCCTCAGATACTCGTTTGACCTTGTATGCAAGCGCCACAGCCAGAAAAGTCCATGGAAAGGACTTTCCGAAAAGGATGTCAAGGAGGGGAAGATCGGACAGCTCACCCTCTGCGGCAAGACAAACGTCCTCACTTTCGTCTACGACCTCTGGGAGAGGGCATTCTACGAAATCGCAAGGGAATATCCGCAGGTGAAAACCGACTACTGCCACGTTGATGCGACCTGCATGTGGATGGTGAAAAATCCAGAATGGTTCGATGTCATTGTAACTGGGAATATGTTCGGAGACATAATCACGGATCTCGGCGCGATCACGCAGGGAGGAATGGGCATAGCCGCAGGCGGAAACATCAACCCGCACGGGCTCAGCATGTTCGAACCGATAGGCGGATCAGCCCCAAAATACACCGGACTTGGAGTCATAAATCCCCTTGCCGCAATATGTTCTGCCGCAATGATGCTCGATGTGCTCGGCGAAGACAAGGCGGCTAAGAACATAGAGAAGTCTGTCGAATTCGTCACCGGAAACAAAATGAAGTCCATGGCAGCCGGAAAAATGGGCTATTCAACAAGCCAGGTCGGCGATCTGGTCGTGGAAAATCTATGACCAGAAGATCAAAGAGCCCCTGCGACAGCAGTGACGCTCTCTTCAACGACTTCACGAAGGAGGATCCCTGGCGGATTTTCAGGATCATGTCCGAGTTCGTGGACTCGTTCGAGACCATGGCGGCGCAGGGACCTCTCGTGACAGTCTTCGGCTCGGCGAGGACGCCCTCGTCGAGTCCACATTACGCCAGCGCTGAAAAACTTGGACGGATTCTGGCGAAAAATGGCTACGGCGTAATTACGGGGGGCGGTCCCGGCATCATGGAGGCGGCGAACAAGGGGGCGATCGAGGCCGGCGGCAAGTCCATCGGCCTGAACATAAAGCTCCCGATGGAGCAGAAACCGAACCCCTATCAGAATCTCTCTCTGGATTTCAGATACTTCTTCATAAGGAAGGTCAATTTTCTGAAATACGCGAATGCCGTCGTCGTCTATCCGGGCGGATTCGGGACAATTGACGAGATGAGTGAGACCTTGACTCTGATTCAGACAAACAAGATCAACAAAATCCCGCTCATCGTTGTCGGGCGGAAATTTTGGAAAGGATTCCTCGACTGGATCGCATCGGATCTGCTGGATTCTGGAATGATATCTAAAAATGATCTGAAATACATCAGCGTCGCGGAGTCCCCGGAGGAAGTCATGCTTACAATTAAAAAGGCGCATGCAAAGGGCATTCCGTCAACTGTCAAGATCTGACAATATTTGGAAATGGACGGATCTACTCGAGCCCCACGCAGATATTGCTTTGCTCCAGAACTAAGGAAAACACCGCTTTGAAAAAGATAAGGACATATGGAGACGCCGCCCTTCAGGTCAAGGCTCTCCCAATAGCTGTGATTGACGAAAAAATCAGGAACCTCGCGTCTGATCTCATCGAGACAATGCTGAAGTCGGACGGAGTCGGACTCGCCGCAACCCAGGTGGGAAAGAAGCTCCGCGTGGTCGCCCTGAACGTTCCGGCGCCAAAAAGATCACAGACGCAGAGCGCCCTCTCGCCGGGGGAAATCACACTGCTTCCCCTCATGCCTATAGTGCTCGTCAATCCGGAAATTCTAGCATTCAGCCCCTTCGAGGCGTCAAAGGAGGAGGGATGCCTCAGCGTTCCCGGCATCTATGCGCCGGTTTCGCGGCCTGTCTCTGTCAAATTAAAGGCAAGCCTTCCCGACGGAACTCCTGTATCCTGCGACTGCGGCGGTCTTCTCGCAAGGGCGATACAGCACGAGATTGACCATCTCGATGGAATCCTATTCGTTCAAAGGCTTGGGATGGAGTCGCTTGCAAAAATTCAGGACCGACTCAAAGCCCTGTCCGAAAAAAAAGAAAAAAGTTGACGCTCATGGGAAAAAATGGATTCATCAGGACTTCTATTTCAGTCTGCACCGGGCTCTCCGCTTTCCAAGAAATCGCGAAATTTCCGCTCATCAGGACAATCTTTCATTTCGCAACCTTCACATTTCTCTGCGCCCTCCTTGCAACTGGTCTCAGATACTTCGACATCTCAAATATCAGCACGCGCATCCTCATGTCGTTCAATTCCGAGTTTGGAGCAATACGCATTGAAAAGGACAGACTGCTCCCTTCGAAGGGTCCCGATGCGCCAAGAACTGTCATAATCGGCAAATGCCGCATTGACTATCAGCCAAATCCGGAATTGCTTCCCTCGCTCAATCTCAACGACGCACACTCCAAAATTGGTGCCATCTGGACACCAAAATCAATCTCGATATGGTCCAAGCGCGGCGAAGACAAGTTCAGCTATCTCCTTTTCAGAGATTTCAACGGATATCACGGCGACGGAATAAAGGATGGCAATTCCCAGACCCTGGCCGCAGTGGCGGCTAACTCCGAGCTCAGCCCCGACTTCTTTTCCGTGATGAAAACCCTATGCCCGGGCGGCTCGCTCGACATGCTCGATCTGAAACTTCCTATTGTCATATCATATTCCGCAATGGTTTTCATCAACTTTTTTGCCGTCATAATCTTCCTCATCCCGCTATTTTCGCTTTTTTCCTCCCTTTTCTACTCTTTTTCCGGCCCCGAACTGGAGATCCCTTCAGGCTTCTTCAACCTTGCGAATGTCGCATTCTACGCAGGATACCCGGGAATCCTGATCTCCGCGCTCGCTTTCGGGACTGGAATCAAAGTCTTTGACTTCCAGACTTTCGCACTGGTCTCCTTCATTGCATACTTCACCTTTATCTTGAGCCGATCCCAGAAAAAAAACAAAAATACAGCCGAGGAGCCCACGGACTATGACGAAATCTGAATTTGCACAATCGGAAGAAATGGAATATTTCTACAAATGCTCGGAATGGTACCGATCCCTCTCGTCTTTCACCTTTCCGACCAGCTTCGTCAAGCTGAAGCCCCTCGAATCACAGGCGCTCGCGTCCGGACAAATTGACGGAAAAATCGTGAGCGATGCAATACACCGCCTCGCCGCGCCAATGAATTCATATCCCGGCAATTGCTTTGTCTCCGTTGACACCGCCGCACCGACCGACACAACAAGATTCGCATTGAAACGGGGCGCAGTCTATTCACCTGAAAGCGCATGGAAATACCTTGCCGCAAGCAAAAAAATCCGCGAGGCTGTCTCGGACGGAGACTCCGACCACATTTGCATCCGCCCTTTCAGACGGGTCACCCGCGCAAGGGAATTCCGTCTCTTCATATACAAGGGGAGACTGGCGGCCATGAGCCAATACTGGCTGACAAGGCACTATCGCAGGCTTGACAAAGTCAGGAATAAATATTTGGATGCCGCCAAGAATTTTGTGGAATCCGTCGCGTGGCTGCTCCCTGCCCACACCATGGTCATGGACATATATTTCACCGCCCGCAGGGAAGTTCTTATAATTGACCTGAATCCGTGGGGCCCGCCAACATCTCCCCTCCTTCTGAAATCCTGGGAGCGGAACTGGAGTGCTGACCCTGGAATCTTCCTCATCGAAGCACCTGAAAAAATCACAGGCAACGTCAGGGTCTCCCCCTGATCATTTTCATTTATTCCAGCTACCGTTAATAATTGCGAAATTTAACCGTATCTTCTTTTTTCCATCCGCGCCTTTTCACCAGTCTGGAGACTGTCGCCTGGCTTGCGCCGATGATTTTTGCCGTCTCCGGCAGGGACACTCCTAGTGTCCTGTTTCCTAAATAACGATACTATGTCTCTTTAATAATTCAGATTAGTAGTTGTTGCACCCCTTCAGGATGCTGGAATTTTTGATTGATCTTATCCCAGCCCGTTGGGCT
>DYRX01000015.1 GCA_020718525.1 Victivallis vadensis | reverse complement strand
AATATTCTGGCGTATTTTTTCCACAAGATCGGTTTTGTGAGCTGAAACTGCGGATTTTTCCTCAGTCTGAACAGATGGTGGAGGCGTCTGCATGATTTCAAAAAGTCTTTTAAGAAAGCCAGCTTTGGCATTCGGCTTTTCAAGCTCGGCAATGTCCCCCCTGCCGTCGAGCACACCTTCGGCGATTCCCGATTTGAAAGCCAGAGTTGCGAGCATACGGTGTTCGATTGTGTTTTCTGAGATAAAATTGATGACGTTGACGCTGTTTTTCTGGTGCTTCCGCCAGGCTCTTGCGATTCTCTGCTCCAGTTTTGCAGGGTTCCACGGCAGATCAAGGTTGACTACTACGCTTGCCGCCTGGAGGTTCAAACCCAATCCTCCGGAGTCGCTCGACAGGAAAACCTTGCATCCGGGATCGTTTTTGAAGCGGTTTATCTCGCCACGACGCTTGATTTGTGCAACCGAGCCTGTGTGCCAGGCGAATCCGATATTGTTCGATTCGAACTGGTTTTTCGCCAGCTCCAGCATCCGGACCCACTCTGAAAAAACTATAACCTTTCTTTCAGGGGAGTCCGCCCATATGTCGTTCAGAACATTTACAAGCTCTTCGATCTTAGGAGATTCTGAGATTTCACTGTCGAGGATATAGACGCTGTCGCAGAGCATCCTCATGCAGGCGAGGCGCATCTGCAGATTTTTAAATTCCTCGTCTGTAAGCGGCCTGTGCTTGGCTATTGCCAAAATTCTGACAACCACGTCCTGATGATCATCGTAGCGCAGTTGCTGTTCTCCAGTCATTTTCACAAAATAGTTGTTGTCCACTCGTTCCGGAAGCTGATCCTCGACTTCGTCCTTCCTTCTTCTCAGCATGACCTGCTTGATTGTTTCGTGGAGCTCGCGGAGCCTTTTAAGTCCCGAGACTTTGCCGTCCACGTCGAAGGAGTAGAAGTTCCGGTTGAATCTGAAAAGACTTCCAAAAATCGTCGGATCAATGAATTCCGTGATTGAATAGAGCTCGTCAATTCTGTTTTCGATAGGAGTGCCAGTGAGAATGAACGCGAACTTGGAATCGAGCTTCTTGATGGTCTGCGCCGACTTTGTCCGCCAGTTCTTGATTCTCTGAGCCTCGTCGAGTATGACGAGATCCGGCTGGCAGAGGGAGTTGATGTCGCTGATGTCCCTTATGACTTGCTCATAGTTGCAGATCAGAAAGAATGCGTCCGATTTCGAATATGCATGAAGTCTTTCCTTTCTGCCCCCATATACGGTATGAAAGGATAGGTCTGTGAATTTTCTGATCTGCTCTTCCCATTCTGTCTTCAGGGAGACCGGAGTTACAAGCAAGACTCGTCTCACTTTGAAAAGGTCGTGCATGACATGCGCGGCGGCGATTGCCTGGACAGTCTTTCCGAGCCCCATCTCGTCGGCAAGCATAGCTCTTCCGCTGAATGCCAGATGAAGCATCCCTTCGATCTGATAGTCGTAGAGAGGATGCTTGAGGAAGTTCGCGCAACCATGACTGCTACGGAATTTATCGCGGAAAAGCCTTTTTATCTCGTCCATTTCAGCCTTGCGCCGCGTCTTGTCGAGCCATTTCGCCACAGAGCCTGAAATGCGGATCGAAGCCTTTATGTCGTCGCCCGCATTTTCAATGTCCCTGACTAGAACAGACAAAGTGTCGTATTCGGAAATCTTGAAGCTCCCCGCTTCGTTGAGATATGTCTTGAGAAAAATCATTGTTTTTTGTGGCAGATTACGTGGAATCATAATCTTCGCAGTATCTCCATCCGAATGATCAATGAATATTTCGACGAATGGCGACTCGGCACATTTGCCCTGGGGAATTGAAAGACTGGCGAGCGCCCTTTCAATATGCTTGCATGTGCCTAGAAAATTTTTGTGAAAGTCAAGGCAGTTGCAGTAATTCAAATTCTTGTCGAGGGAGCGGATTTCCACCTTGTAGGCAGGTGCGCCTGAGATTCCTGTTCTGGAGACATCGAAATCAGAAAATATCTTGTGTCTCTGACCGGTTCGCTTCAAGGTCATCGGCTCCTTCAGAGCCCGTTCCTTCCTGAGGGCGAGCTCGTGCGCGTCGTCAGTCAGCCATGAAAACAACTTTTTAGGCTGATTCTTCGAATGCTTCATCTTTTCAGATTTCCCTTTTTCCTCTCTCATAGCGACTGCAACGCTCCTTTTGATTTGTCAATGTCTGCATACAAGCTCTGTCCCGTGTCAAAATATTGCCAAGTCCTTGCCCAGTCAATTGGATTTTGGCAATAAAAGCCTTTTTGACAAGGGGTGAGTCGCAGAAATTGGGCAAAACACATTTTTTATATTGGAGAAGGCTTTGCTTTTTAGCCCTCTTTGCCTTATTCTTTTCTGGGATCAGGAAACCAGTCATATCCGTCTGCTTGAGTAGCTTGGACGGAAGGATAGAATGCGCCCGAATGAAATGAAGCATATGAGTCTGCCATGAGAATACTTGTCTACAACATCGCCTACGGGACAGGTGCTCCCGGGGCAATGCTCTCGAACATATGCACCATGCACAGGTATTTGCGAACTTCGCAGGATCATCTGGACAGCATAATTGACTTCATCCACGACACGGAACCCGATATAGTGGGATTGATAGAGGTTGACACTGGATCTTACCGGACTAATTTCGTAAATCAGGCTGAGCTTATTGCGGGGAGGATCCGGCACTGCTGTGAGAGCCACGTCAAGTATGGACATTCATTTTTTGCGCATTCAGTCCCGATACTTAGAAAACAGGCGAACGCGATACTTACAAAGAAACGGATTCCTGAAAAGAACTTTCATTTTCTTCCGGTTGGATTCAAGCGCCTGATCATAGAGGCGGACCTCGGTTTTTTCCGTTTCTTCCTGGTTCATCTGTCTCTGAATCAGAAATCCAGAAAGATTCAGCTCTCGCATCTTGCAGAGCTTGGGAAAGACGCGGGACCGCTGGTCATTGCCGGTGATTTCAATACATTCAACGGAGAATCTGAGCTGGACGAACTGAAGGATGCGCTTGGCTTGATCAATCCGAACAAGAATGGAACGGCGACATATCCGTCGTGGAAGCCCAGGAAGCAGTTGGACTATATTTTGTATTCCAAGTCTTTGAAGATAAAGAGATTCGGAGTTTCAAAGGTCAGATATTCGGACCATCTTCCGCTGATGCTTGACATTGAAAAAGAGTGAATATTCATAGATATGCGTAGCATTCGGGATCGTAAACGAGGAAAAGACAGCCTGATAAGATCATCCGACATTGCATATTTTCCAGTAAATGTCACGATAAATTCCTACGATTGCACAATCAAGGCGCAATATTGACTGGAAGGAAAAAACTCCCATTCAGAAAATTGCGGTCTTCGCAGTCGGTCGCTGAATACGTACGAGGGCTGACTAGTCCCTTTCGTTCAGGAAAAAGTCTGAGATGACACCCATGAAGCGATTGTATTTGACTGCATAATGAGAGAGGCCCATTGCGCCCATTTTTGAGGAGATCTGCCTGTCCTCATCCCGGAGCAAAGGCTTTCTCTGCTCCCATTCGCGCCGTGTCAAAGCAATAATATCCGAGACTTTTTTCCTGTAGAAAGGAGAGCAGTCCATTTCGCTTTCGGCATTTACAAACCAGGGGAGAATCGCTCCGACCTTGTCAAGAAAAAGGCTTTGCTCCTCGTCGAAGATCAGGCAGGATTCGTCGGTGAAATTGACAAGATCATCCATTTTTTTGAAGTCAATGAAATTTCCCTTCGAGGCAATTTCATGGGATTCGGTTCCCGGGAAGGGAAAGAAAAAAGTCCAGCGGAAGCGTCCAGGTCTTGATCTGGCAAGGAGTTTCACGGTAGCCATCAGGTCGTCTTTGTTCTCGTGCGGAAGACCGATCATTACAAATACCGAGCTGTGCATTCCGGCTGAATTGACCATGGAGATCGCATCGCCTATGCTTTCATTGCTCATGTGGCGGTTCATGATCTGCCTGCGGATTTTTTCGCTCCCGCTCTCGAGTCCGAACTTGACTATTTTGCAGTTTGCGGAAGCAAGATCCGATGCACGGCGTTCGTCAAAAAAGCCGACATGGCCGTTGACGACAAAAGGCTGTGTAAACCTCTTCCTGTATTCGGAGCAGAATTCTGCGACATAGTCCTGGCGGTACGTGAAAAGATCGTCATCGAAAATGAACATTTTAATGTTTTTGTAGCTGGAAAGCAGGAAGCTGATTTCGTCCATTACTTGAGGCACAGGGAAATGCCTGATATAGTTCAAATCCTTGAATGAGCATGCAAGATCCCGCCTGTATTTCTGTACCATTTTGTGGTTGAAGCAGTATGTGCAGGAAAATGGACAGCCCCTTGACGCCATCAGGCCGACCCATCCATGCTTTGCGTCAATCAGCTTTTGAAAATCGAAGATCGAATAGTCTTTCATTGGAAGCCTGGACAAGTCTGGAAGCAGTCTCACTGGGTTCGAGACAGCTTTGCCTTGATCAAGATAAATGCCGTTGGAAATATTCTTTGGATCGCGCCCTTCGGCTATGCAGTCTGCATAATCACGGAATGTTTCTTCGCACTCGCCTACGAAAACGCAGTCGAAGAGCCCGCTCATGGCAGTTTCTTCGCCTGCGATCGTCGCGTGCGCGCCTCCGCAGACGATCTTCGCTTCTGGACAGGCTTTCCTCGCAAGCGCGGCAAGTTTCTTAGTGTAGTTCCACTGGTTTGTGACAGTCGAGAAGCCGACGATGTCCGGATTCGAAGCTTTGACGGTCTCGAAAAATTGAGCGTCGTCTGGCAGGGGCGAAATCTCTTCGCAAAGCTGGATCAGCTCTACACTGTGTCCAGAGAGCTTAAGAAGAGAGGATATGTGGGATACTCCATAGTTGAATCCGATCTGCGAGCCGGCGTTGGGATATATGAAAAGAATCTTCATTCCCCGATCACCTCCGAGACTCGCTCGAGTATGTCTGAATTGTCGTAATGCCTGTGCAGGCTTAAAGTGTCTACGTGGATCAGATCGCTTCTGGCCTTGCCGAACGCCCTCCATCTGCGGACAAATCTTGTGTTGTTCGTTCCAGCGAATATCGTGAGCGTGCGAGTTCCCGCCGCCGCGGCGATGTGCTGGCATGCGGAGTCGTATCCGACATAGATGTCGCATGCGGCAATGAGCGAAGCAACTGCGCCAATGCCTGCAGAGTGGGATACAAGGTTCGAGCCATCAGACAAATTCCCTGAGAGGCTTTCATTTTCAAAGTCGAGGGTGAGATGTGGAATTGAGCGCGAAGACAAGGACTGCAAAAGGCGATCGCTTCTCTCCAGCTCATCTCCGCCAAAGCCTTTGTCGAGTATCACCAATGCGTTCTTTTCGGCAAGCAGTCTTTCCACCAGCTTCTGCTCGAAGTCTCCATCAATCCTTTTGCGCAGATTTCCTCCGACGCCAAAATTGACGAAATAAATCCTGCTACTAGGATTTCTGCGCATGGAACTGCAAATGCGTTGCCCCTTCTTGGCAAGCTCCCCAGGTATCCAAATTTTTGGATGCGCAAATGGCGATGGTCCAAGTACTTTGTCCGCCCAGAAATTTGCAAGTTCCGCCATTGAAATTCTTTTCGGCCAGGAGTCTGAATCGCCGCGGCTCCTGAAAAAAAGATACGAAGAGTCGCCGCAGACCGGAAGGACACCAAGCTGTGAAAGCCTGGAATCGGTATCGAGGACAATGGATCGCCCGTTTGCGCTGTGTACATTTTCATTTTGGACAAGCTCCAGCACCTGATGCCAGGTCGAAATTCTCTCGAGAAGGCCACCACGTCTGGAATAGGAAATATTTCTGAATTCGAATCTGTCATTTCCGCCAAAAAGATCCTTGAGCTTCGAGTCGCCGATGAAGACCAGCTTCGCATCAGGATAAAGATTGAGAAGTTTCTGGGCAAGGACACCAGTCAGTGCGACGTCTGCGCCTATGGTGATCCTGGAAAGGACTACAATTTTTTCCACGTCTTCAAACTTTTTTGATTCCAGCGCTCCCATCCTGAGCTTTTCGGCGCGGGAATAAATATTTTCGTCGGAATCGAGAGAGAAGGAGTCGAGGCTCTGACTGAGCTCTGCTCCGGCTTTGAGCTTGCGGCAGAAGCCTATTATCCTGCTCATCACGCGGTTGTAGACCTCTGTCTGAAGCTCCTCGAAGTCGTCGCAGAGACCTTCTATGATCATTCCAAAGAGGGCGGAGCTTGCAGTGGATTCGGCGCCTTCGCTGCCGCTTGTCGCCATTTCGCAGAGCAGGTCAATGTACTCGAAGGCGAAACGGTCGTTGTAGTAGTATGCGTCAAGAAAAGAGAGCGCCACCCTCGAGCAGAGGTGCTTGAGCTCGTCTTTTCCCGAAAGATGCCCGCCCGCTCTTATCCTGTCCCATTTGTCTCTGTATTTTTGGATGTTCAAAACTGTCTGTCCTCCTAAACCCTAAACCCTAAACCCTAATTCGGATTTTGTCCGCTGGCAGAGCCCGCCTTTTCAATTTCATCTGAAGACTGCTTCGACGGCCAAAGATTTTGGACAATGAGCCTGGGACCGACTCTCACAAGACGCAGGATGCTTGTCTTTCCAGGCTCCAGCTTGACTTTCTCCTCGAAGTCCCCCTGGAAAGAGGGCGAAGAAAATTTCAGTGAAATTTCTCCGTCAGGAGATTCGATATCCAGCATCTGCACGTTTTGCGGCAATGTCATCCAAGATCTCAAATCAGCCTTTTCGCTCATGTTGTTGTATATGGCCGAAGCCACCATTATTCCGACCCCCGCGGCTTGGACATAGCTGTTGCCCGAAGCCGCAGTCATTGTAGCTCCGGCGGCAAAAACTCCGCCCTTGAGAATCAGTCGGGCGCTTTGCCGCATCACTCTCCATTTTGCCTCTTCCTTTAGCGCTCTGGCAACGATGGCGTTGGCGTATGAAATCGGCTGTGTTTCATATTGGCCGTTCCCTGAAACGGAAACCGTCAATGGAAGCGGCTCGCTCCATTGGAAGCGATATATAGGATATGCGACTGCGACGGCAAGCATCGAGATGAAAACTTCTTCCTTGCGCGGAACCCAGCCATCCTCGTAGAAGAGAACAAGCCGTCCTTTGCCCGGATCAGGGCGCTTCGACTGCGCCAATTCCCAGGCTTCCGGGAAAGATGTCTTGAGCCATTCATAGTCCTGCTCCTGCGCAAGTTCCAGCGCAAGGCTGGCGAGCTTTTTCTGGACATACTGGTTCGAAGGCATGAGCATGCATGTCTTCTTGTATGAGATGTAGGCGTCGTTGTCCTCTCCGTTCATGTCGTGAAGCAAGGCTCCGACAAATGAAACATATGGATTGAGAAATGAGCTTTTGGATTTTTCCAAGGCTGTGTCGAGCTGATTGAATTGGCTATCATACTCCTTTTCGGTGCGGCTTCCAAGCTCCTCCTCTTTCTTCTTAACGTCTTCGCTCTGAACCTGTTCCGCATTTTCCGGAGCGGCTTCTCCATTCTTCGAGGCTTCCGGAGCCGCCGTCGCCGGGACGCTCTTCGGTGGGACTTTCTCCTCCTTTTTTTCTGGTTCAGGCTTTGCCTTCTCCTCGTCCCCGAAAATAGACTTCCTCTGTACGGATGTCTCGAACGCCATGAAGTCAGAATCCTTGTATTCCGAGTTTTCTCTCGCCTTTTCCGCCTCGTTCATCAGAAATTCGGCATTTCTTATCTCGACAAGCGCCCCCTCAAGACTGCCTTTTGCGAGGTAGTTGTATGCCTGATAAAGACGCAGGAACTCGGTTTCGAAGAGCCTTGCCCTGTATGGAAGCATCCTGTCATTCACCAGGACGGAGCCGGCGTTTATCTGAAATTTCTGAGTCGTGTCGTCGTTTATGTCGCGCTCCCTTAAAATCTCGATCTGCTCGTCAAAGCTCGCCTTGCTTGCGTCGAAGTCACCGCAAACCTGCGAAATTCTGCCCTTCTCCATGAGGCAGAGCTCAAGATTCAGACCTTTGTCCTTGATTTCCTTATCGTACAATGTGGCGCTGTCTAGAGGGGAATCGTTCTCTATTGACGAGATGTAGCCGAGCGTCGGATCGCTGGCACAGCCCCAGGAAAGCAGTAAAACTGCGAAGCTCGCAAGAATCATAATTCCGCGCAGAGCAAAGTTCATTTTGTCATTCTCCTCCATTCTCATAGTTCAAGCTTCCATGCGTAGCGGCTCATTGCCTTATCTAGCTTTTCAAGCTCTGCATTCGCAATTTTCAGAGCGGCTTCAGGTCTAAACGGGGCGCGGAACTGATCCCTCCGCACGCCTTTGAGAAGACTCTCGGTCGCCGTTCCATATTCTTTGCCCAGGAAATCCGCCGTCTCCCTGAATATCCGTTCCGGATGCGAAACAAGATCTTCGTACTTTATCTCCATCGCAAGAGGCGGTTTTTCCTTGAAAGCCGTGGAATACAAGTGGGCTTGCATCACGATTCTCCAGTATATCAGCCCCCGGGAGAATTCGTCGGCGTCAAAGAAGTTTTCCGCGCTCTCCGAATCGAGCCAGAAAGGCGCACTCAGGTTCTTTTTCCCGACTTTGACCTTTGTCTTGAAAAAAGTTGACGCGGGTGCAAAAAGGAGCTCATCCCTCATCCATCCCTTGGTCTTGACAGATTGCGCGACGTCGAAAGGATGTCTGACCATGTGAATGAAGCGGATTTTGGGGAAGACTTCCCTGTAGAAGCTGTAGAAGAACTGGGCATTCGGCATCTTCATCGCAAATCCAATATTTTTCTCAGCGGCATATTTCAGGGCGTCGCCCCTGTTTTTCAGCATGTCCCAACGCTCGTGGATTTCTTCTAGAGAACGATATTTGAGAATGCAACTGTCGTCAGAGGGTCTCATGCTGTAGCTTCTGCAAAGTACTTTGTCAATGAAAAGCTCGCAGACGTATGACAATGCGAATTCTCCCGCCGCCTCTGGCGCCATGGCTCCATGCTTGCTCATTGCCGGAATCCAGATGAGGTTCATGGGCTCAAAGTCATATTCCAAATTTGAAAAAGAGCCAAGCACTTTTCCAAAAAATGATGTTCCAGATCGTGTGACTCCAGTGAGCAGAGTCAGGCTTTCTCCAATTTTATCGAAGTCTTCCTTTTTCAAAATTAACTCCCCGAATATTTTGTCTGTCCTATGAAAACAAAAGCTAGCACCGGCATTCATAAAATCAAGCATTCCAAAGAAGAGGGTGAAAACTGATGGAGAGCATCGTTTTCCGTCAGGATTTCGCGTGCAATTTTGCGAATCTCGCGAATGATCGGTCGTAAGTTTTTTCGACATCGTCTGGGAAGGCGCAGGCTGGGAGTTGCTTCATGGAGAGGTGATAGTGGAGGCAGGCACAGCAGTTGCCTTTCTTGTCGCATGGCTCGTAACTGCAGTTGCATTTTGCCATGTTGGACTTCAGATTTTTGCAGTCGAAGCTCATTTTTCCTCCTTGATTTTTTTTATGATGTTTGTCGTAGATTTTCCTTCGACAAACTTGGCAAGCACAACTTTTCCTCCGTTTGCCTCCACGATGTCCCTGCCGCTGACATAATGCGCCCAGTCCTCTCCCTTCACAAGGATGTCTGGCAGGATTTCCGAGATTAGTTGCACTGGCTCGTCCTCGTCGAATATGACGACAGCGTCAACAGGCTTGAGTCCCAGAAGCAGTTCCGCCCGTTCGAGTTCGGGAACGATTGGGCGGGTATTTCCCTTGAGTTTTCTCACAGAAGAATCGGAATTCAATCCGACCACGAGAAAGTCTCCCTGCGCTTTTGCAAATTCAAGATATCTGAGGTGTCCAAGATGGATTATGTCGAAACATCCATTTGTGAAGACGATTTTCTTTCCTTCAGCGCGCATTGCGGAGGAAAACCTGCCCGCCATTGTTCTCTGAACTATCCCGTTTTTCATCATTTGCTTATCGCCGGGAATTTGTCGGTTCTGAAAGGCGACGCAGGCAGATTCGAGCCGTTGAAGAGATTGGCGTCCGGATTGCCGGTCCAGGCGTATCTCACTTCGAGTGGCTTTGCAATTTTTTCGGAATGTAGTAGGACTGTGTCTCCGTCAATCGTGGCATTCGCCCAGACAAATTTTCCATCTTTACCCGCGATGCTGAAGCCATTGAGACATTCTCCTTTTGCGATCAGTCCTCCGTGGGTGTTTTTGAAATAAATTCTGATCTTTGCTCCTTCCAGCTTCTTTTTTAGGTAGGTGGGACCAGAGCAGACCAAGTCCTTGAATCCGTATTCGTTCTTGAGGGCGTGAAGAGCCAGTCTCAGTCCGACATCCTGCTTGTTTCTAGGGTGAATGTCGAGTTCTTCGCCGATGTCAATTGCCAGCGCCATGCCAGTCTTGGGCAGTTGCAGTGCCATGCTTTGCGCCTCTCTCAGCTCCGCCCAGTTGTTTTCTTCCGGGTAGCCTCTCTTCGGACCATAATTCGCTAGCTGGACGAAATAGAATGGCATATTTGGGCTTTTCCATTGCCTTCTCCAGTCCTGGATCAGCAGTTTGAACAAGTATCTGTACCGCTTTGCCTGCCAGGCGTCACTTTCCCCCTGGTACCAGATTGCGCCACGCAGAGGAAATTCAATCAGTGGACGGATCATGTTGTCGAAGAGGATGTGCGGAGAATTGGGATTGCCTGCCCCTCTTGGCGGCGGCGGAGGAGGAGGGACGAGTCCAAAATTCGCTTCTATTTCAAATTTCCATTCTCCATGCAGAGGAATCGCCTCGGCAAGTTCGGAGCCAAGCGGCGCCAGCTTCATCTGGTTTTGTCTTCCGATGAATCCACCCTCGAAAATGTTGCTGAAGACTCGGACTGAGACGACATTGCGTCCGACTTTCACGAGATTGGATGGTATTGTGTAAATTCTTGGAGTGCACCAGGCGTCTCCGCGCTCCTCCATGCTGAGCGATCCGACGAGTTTTCCATTGAAATAGGTCTTGTCTGATTTGTCAGTCGGACCAAGCGAAATCGTCAGTTCCTTCCCTTTCCATGAGCGTGGGACTTGTATCTCCTTTCTGAACCAGAAGACGCCGCTGTGCCTGTATCCGGCATTCTGCCAGCTTTGGGGGATCTCTATTATTTTCCAGGAGCTGTCGCTGAAATCAGACTTGTTCCAGCCATTCTCCTCGCCGATATTCTTGATGTTTTTGAAGGAGTACTTATTTTCCCATTCCATTTTTTTGTCATAGGCAGGCGTTCCCGCCTTCGCCCCTTGAAGCTCTTCTTCATATTCGGCGATTCTGCGTCTTCCCGTGGGATCGGACAGGCTCGCTTCCAGGCTTGTCCACGATTCGATGTTTGTCCCACCCCAGCTTGAATTGAGAAGGCCGATCGGAACTCCTGTCTTCACATGCAGTTCGCGGGCGAAAAAATAGCCGACGCCTGAAAAGTCTTGTGCGTTTGCCGGCGAGGATTTGATCCATGTAAGCGGCGCAAGATCGTTCTTTGGGCTGAGTTCAGTCATGTGATGAATCTTTGACGACCTTATTCCAGGATACTGGGCGTTTTTAAGCTCTTCTTCTGCGTTTTTACAATTTCCCAGAGTCCACTCCATGTTCGACTGTCCGGAGCAGAGCCAGACATCGCCGGCAAGTATGTTGCGGACGACTGCCTCGTCTCCGCTTGAGATGTTTTTTATCTTCATGTCCAATCCGAGAGTTTCTGCCTTCATCGGATCAAGAAGGATTCTCCATTTCGCCATTCCTTCATATTCGCTGTCTGCGAAATTCGCAATCGCCTCTTTTTTTTGACCGTTGAATTCGAGCCGTATCTTGTCGCCATTGAGCGCCCAGCCCCAGACTGGAACCCGTCTGTTTCTCTGCAAAACCATTCTGTCGGAAAAGAGTCCGCCAAGCCTAAGTCTCATTGAGAGCCTCCTGAATTGTCGTTTGATTTTAATTCTATGGTTTTAAATGATTTGAAAAGCGTGAATGAGAGAAAGATGATCATGACGGCAATGAAAACATAAAAAATATGTTTTCCGCTCAAGAAAGATGAAGAGGACGCTCCTTTGGAGAAGTCGGGATTTTTAATCTCAGCGCCTGGAATGATTTCAATATAGCTAGGATTTTTCAGAGATCCGATGATTTCACCAACATCGTAGGAGGGCGCGGTAATTTCCGGATTTCCATAATATATCTTCATCCCTTCCGGGGACTTGACCGAAGCTAGAATGAATTCGAGCATGTGTCTGGATCCGAAAAGTTTGACTCCTGTGAATTCCAGAGGCGGCGCGTCTCCGTTTGTGATGGAAATTTTGAGATGCCTGTGCCTGCCGTTCAAGGCGAGTTCCATGTCCGAGCAGTAGAAATTTGAAATTTTGACCTTTTTTATTTTGCCGCGTGAGCCTGACAATTCCTGCCAGCTCTTGCCGTCGTCGCTTGCATAGACCCGGCATTCCCTTGCGAAATTCGCAGATTCTGTCTCCAGAACGACGGAGTCAAGCGGCTCCATTCTTGTGGAAAAAAATATCTCGGTTGCGTCAGGAAGATTTCTGACGGAGAAGTCTTTTGCCTGGTATTCGATTTTACGTCTCTGCTGGCGGAGAGTCTTTTCAGTTTTTGCAATGAGAAAGATATTGTCAAGCCTAAGCGGTTCTGAGCTGACGGATATTTTTTCGATCACGCTGAAATCGCTTCCGAGTCTCTTTTCGGTGACAAACTCGTGTCGGGGCGATTTTTTTTCCTCGGAGAAATTGCTTATGAGTATTTTGAAATATTTATTGCGGTGAATCTTGGGAAAGCTTATCGAGCTGTTTGAGAGGTCGGCAAATTCGGAATAGTCGAAAATGCTATTGTCTGAGCAGACTTGAGTCCAATTGGTCATGTCATCGGAAGCTTGGACAGAAATCTGCTTTTCATAGTTTCTTGAGCGGGTGTCAATGTCTATGCCGCTGAAGTCCTCGGGAGAATCTGGCGACTTGACAATGATTTCAATAGCGTTGCCGTCGAGTTTTTTGAGGGAGACGATTTCAGATTTGACGCGCTTTGTATGGACTGTTTTTTCAGGACTTTCATCAGGGGCGATTGCGAAGGGGATTTCCGAGCCGTCTGCGTCAAGGAGTCTTATGTCTCCAAGAGACATGCTTGTCGAATTGTATATTTCGCTGTCGAGGGGGATTCTGGCGATGTCGGCTCGCTGTTCTGGCGAAGGGAGTGGCTTAAAAAATCTGAAGAGCTGTTTTTCATCGGCGGCGGCTTCGATGGCAAAAACGATGATGCAGAGCGAAGCACAATTTCTGAGGCTATTTCTTATCTTCATCTTTCCGGTCCGTGTTGAATGATTCGCTGAATCTGATGTATAGGAATGATGCGGCAAGGACGAGGAGGCCGAGAACGATGAATGCGATTATTCTGGAAATTTGCGGAAGTCTGCCGAGGTCCGAGAAGAAGACTTTGACGACGACGATCGTAAAGAGGATCAGGCCTGCGTAGCGCAGGGATTTGACATGTTTCATGATTCCGGCAAGGATGAAGGAAAGGGCGAAGACACCCCATAGGATCGAAATGCCGGCGGCGCGGAATTGCGGAGCTTTGATGTTGAGGAAGGTATTTAGCTCGAGCGTCGAGTATGAAAAAAGGAGGGCAAGGCAGATTATGGCGAAGAATCTTGCTGAATCGCGGTTGCGCTTGCCTACAAGAACGAACGAGCATGCCAATGCTCCCGATAGCATGAGGAAATTCAGGAGGCGCATCGAAGTTGCGACTAGCAATGACTCGTCGGAGAAGCGGCATGTATCATAGGACATCTCCCAGAAGGCGAAGTCGAAAAATATTATTTTCAGGACAATTCCGAAACATAAAAAGATCGCGACTTTCAGTATGAACGGCGAAGCGGTTTTCGCATAGAAGAGGGCGGATGCGATAAGCGCGAGCACCCAGACCAGCGATATGAGGGGCATTCTGCAGGGCGGATAGAATTCTCTGCTTATATCGCTGAATTCGAAATGCAGATAGACAAAGAGCAGGAGGAATCCGATTGCCGCAAAGACGCTGGAGGCCAAATTTGAGGGGAGGAAGTCGCCTGTGTCGTTTTCCGGAGCGATTACCTGCTCCTTGTCTGGCTCGGAGCGGAGCAGTCTCCAGCCAAGCGCCATCGAGATGATGAGCGAGCCGAAACTGATGAGTCTGGAAAGCATTTCATCGAGGTATGATGATTCGGGAGATGAACGGAAATTCCCTGAAAAGTCGAACGCCGCCAAGTGTGCAAATGCAATGAAGTAGAGGATGTAGGCAATGCCTCTGAGAAAATTTCCACCGATTTTTCGGCTCATCCATAGAAAGACGAGAGCCTGGGCGGACCATGACGCGGTTATCCATTCGTCGGAAAGGAGGAGGGGGACGCTTATGGCGATGAAAAAGGAGGCGAATCCGATCATCAGCACTAGAAGATTTTTGTCGAGGAGTTTCCTTCGCAGAAAAAATACAGTGCTGACGGTGTAGAAGAATGCGAGAGAGAGGCTGGATGCCGCGATCCATTCCCGGTCGTGATCTTTTCCGATGAGATGCGCCGAAAGTGTGAAGAAAATTGCGGCGTTGAAAAACATTCCGCAGAGTGTCAGGGCGTTCGACTTCATGCGGTGGATCATGTTGTTCATCACTGGAATAGATGCGAAAAGCAGAAAGAAGAGCGAGAGAAAGACAATGGAAATGGTGAAGTCGCCTGCCTCGTAGTGCTTGTTTGATGCGGTGCAATAGAGTGCGTAGGTGAAAAAGAAGCTTAGCGCATTAAGGATTTTCCATTCTTTGTGCGCAGCTATCCATATCACTCCAACTCCGATCAGCAGGATGTAGGCAAAAAGTCCCGGCAGATCCGCCGTTCCAGTGCTCAGCATTATCGGCGTGCAATATGCGCCGACCAGTCCGAAAATCGCTGTGAGCATTGAATTGAGGCGCAAAGAAATGACAGCGGCGGAAACGGTTATCAAAAGCATTAGGACGAATGCGATATTCATCTCTGGAATCAGCTTGTAAATTCTGTAGCTTGCAAAAATGCTCAGATATAGCGTGGCGATTCCGCCGCCTAGCAAGCCCTGTGCAATGAGGTGGTATTTTTTCCCAGCCATCATTGTTCCGAACACGAGCATTGCAAGTCCGCAGGCGATGCTTGCGGCGACTCTGCCGTATGGACCAATCAGATTTTTTTCTATGGAATATTGGAGGAAAAAGCCGATGCCAGTGACAATGATCAGAATGGAGACTCTCAGTAGCCAGACGCTGGCGACAGCATATTCAAGGGAGAAATTTTTAGGTCTGTGCTCCTCTCCGACAATGATCCAATTCCACAATTTTGAGATGATTTCACGCGCGCCACGCTCAAATTCAGTTTCTTTGTCCGGGGATTTCCCAGCGTCAGTGAAATGAGGCTGAAATGCACTTTTCGCTTCTTTGGGAACTTCCTGATATGTGGAAGCCTTTGTCGTGTCACTCGGAGCGTCCTTAACAAATATTTTTTCATTTGCAGTAGGGTGATGAGGTATGGGCGGAGGAAGATTTTCTGGACTGCCTTTCGGAGCTGATTTTTGAATTTCCGTCAAGATTTCAGAGCCTTTTTGGGCTTCCTGCGCTTTTGCGGTGCTGTCGTGAAGCTTCTCCGAAGTCTTCTCCTCTTTCTTTGCGGTCTCGGCATCCTTGGCGCGCATCGCGTTCAAGATCAGATGCAGATCGGATGCCATCTCGTCCTGGCGCTCCTTAAGACTGCGGAGAGCTACGAAGGAGCAGATTGGGAGAATTATTGCCACAAGAATGGCGAGTCCAGCTCCTGATGCTATGCAAAAAATGAGAAATTCTTCCATGCAGGAAACCTTTTTGTTGGAGGTGTTAAAATGCCATAAAGAAGCAAATTGTCAATCCGATGCCGACACATATTTTTTTGACAAAGATGGAGCGCTTGAAAAATGTGCAGACAAAGCTATCTTAACGGGCTCTTTTCAAAATAATAAAAAGGATATTCATTATGGCTGTCGAACTGACCTATCTGCTGATAACGCCCTACACCATTCTCAAATCCAGGACAGGGGGAGTCATCGCCAGGCTTCTGTCGAGAACCGATTTGGAGCTGGTGGGGGCTCAGATTCTGGCTCCGACCGAAAAACTCGCGAACGACTATGCCGATTCCCTCTATGCGACTATCAGCAAGAAAGACCCGTTTTCTGCCAAAATTCTCGGCGACTACGTGAGAAGCAATTTTTCTCCGGCCAATGGCATGAGACGCCGCGTGATGATGCTCCTCTTCAAGGGGGAAAACGCCTGCAAGAAAGTCTATTCAATCGTCGGCACAATACATCCGGACGTCAAGCCAAGGGATACCAAGATCACCGGTGAAACGGTGCGGGACACCTACGCCGATCTGCTGATGGACGAGAACGGGGAGCTGAAATATTTCGAGCCGGCGGTTCTGACGCCGCCCGACAACGAATATGCGGTTGGCAGGCTTCGCATGTTTGCGAATTTCGCAGAAGGCGAGCCCAACCTTTACGAGCATTTCCAATACGACGACAAGGATGGCATAGAAAGGACTCTGGCAATCATAAAGCCGGACAACTGGCGCTATCCAAGCTCGAAGCCGGGCAACATTATTGACATGTTCAGCAGAACCGGTCTTAGGATAATCGGATGCAAAGTCTATCAGATGTCAATATCGGACGCCTTGGAGTTCTATGGTCCGGTGAAGGATGTTCTCAGGGAGAAGCTGGCGCCGAAAATCGGAGAAAAGGCTAAGGAAATCATCGAGAAAGAGCTTAAATTCAAGATGGATCAGGAGAGCATTCCGGCTTTGACAGAGGCTGTCGGGGTGCGCTACGCCGACGATCAGTTCAACCAGATCGTAGGCTTCATGTCGGGAAGACGCCCGGACGAATGCCCGGTCGCCGACTACGGCAAGCCAGGAAGCGTCAAGTGCATGATACTTATCTACGAGGGCAAGAATGCGGTGAAAAAAATCAGGGAGGTGCTTGGTCCGACGGATCCGACCAAAGCTCCGTCCGGTACGATCAGGAAGGAATTTGGTCAGGATGTGATGATAAACACTGCGCACGCCTCGGACTCCGCTGAAAATGCGAAGAGGGAGATGAAGATACTCGGGCTCGACAAGAACAATTTGGCGAAAATAATATTGGAGCACATCGCTCCGAAAGCATGACAATTTCCGGCACCCGCGTTTCATGCTGATTTCCGCTTGAACAGGGCGCATAAATTGCTTTTTGGCGGAGCCTCTTGCCTTTGCCGAAAAATATTCTGGAGTTCCTCAAGATGTCAAAGATTCGCATGGAAGATGCAAAAAGCTCCTACGACGTGCTGGTCGCCGGAGGAGGTCTAGGCGGGCTCAGCGCGGCGAAAGTGCTTGCCCGCAATGGATTGAAGGTTCTTCTAGTCGAACAGCATTTCCAGCTTGGCGGACTTGCGACTTATTTCAGGCGGAAAGGGCACATCTTCGATGTTGCCCTGCATGGATTTCCTGCCGGAATGATCAAGACTTTCCGCAAATACTGGACAAAAGAGCTTGCCGACAGAATTGTCCAAGTCAAAAGCATACGCTTCGACAATCCGCAGTTCTCCCTGGAAACTACATTTACAAAGGAAGATTTCACAAAAATCCTCGTTGAGCGCTTCGGAATCGCGAAAGAGACGGCGGACGCCTTCTATGCCGAGCTCGACTCTATGAACTATTACGACAGCACGAGCCTGGACAACCGGGGACTTTTCGAGAAGTTTTTTCCTGGCCGCAACGATGTGGTGCGTCTGCTCATGGAGCCAATCACCTATGCCAACGGCTCGACTCTGGACGAGCCGGCAATCAGCTACGGGATAGTCTTTTCCAATTTCATGAGCAAAGGCGTTTTCACGTTTTTGGGCGGAACCGACGAGATGCTACGTCTTATGCAGGATGATCTTTGCGCGAACGGAGTTGACATTGTCCTTGGAGGAAGGCTTGAAAAAGCTCTGATCAGTGGGAAGAGGCTTGAAGGCTGCGTCGTATCTGGAAAGAAGATTTCCTGCAAGGCGCTCCTTTCCAATGGAAATCTCCTCAATACCATACAGGATTGGGTCGGCGAGGAATATTTCAGTCCGGAATTTATTGCCTCGCTAAGCAAAGTCAGACTGAACAACAGCAGTTGCCAGGTCTATATGGGAATTCGAAAGGGCAAATCAATTCCTTTCATAGGCGATCTGCTTTTCACCTCCGTCCATCCGACCTTCGAACCAGGCGAGATTTTGTCGGACAAAGTGAGCAGTCGCACATATTCCGTCTATTACCCAGAAATCAGGCCTGGAAGCGGCGATCATACCGTCGTTGCATCCATGAATGCAAAATACGAGGACTGGGGAAATCTGGGCGAAGCCGCCTACAGGGAGAAAAAGAGAAGACTGATCGAGCTGACAATCGGGAATCTTTCGAAATACATTCCGGGGATAGCTGACAAAATTGACTATGCGGAAGCGGCGACACCGAAGACCTTCGAGAGATACACGCTTCACAGGGGCGGCTCCTCTTTCGGAACAAAATTCGACGGTTTGGAGCCAAGCATGAAACTTTCCGAACAAATTCCGGGTCTATATCATGCGGGTTCTGTTGGAATCATCATGTCTGGCTGGCTGGGAGCCGCCAACTATGGGGTGATTTGCGCCAACAAAATCCTGAAGGATTTTACCTGCTAACTTGAAAGGAATTTGGAAATGCGTAGAAACAATCTCTGGATTTATGCTCTGCTTTCGCTTGGCATCGTTCTCATTGCCGCCGGGGTGATAGTCAAAGAATCGAAGAATTGGAAGAAAAACGCGAAAAAAACTGCCTCAGGCGCCGTGAAGCCGGAAACGCCCCCAAAAACTGGCGAAATTCCAAAAGAAAAGGCACCTCCAGAAAAGGAAAAAAGCCAGGATTCAGCGCAGAACAGACCAGGTCAGCCCCAGCCTCATGAAAAAATCAAGCCCGGAAGCAACAAAGGCTTCAAACAGGTGCCGGAACAGGAGCTTGAAGCAGAAGTCTTGGACGCGATAGCTAGATACAAAAAAACTGCAAATCCCGACGAAAAGGTGCAAATCCTCGAAGGACTGGGTCTGATAGAAAACAAAAAAGTACTCGATCTCATATATCTTGCTCTTGACGACGAAAGCGATGATGTCAGGCTCGCCGCAATTCAACTGCTCGGCGACTTCGATTCCGAAGCCATAATACCAATCGTTGACAAGGCAATGGGTGATCAGAACGAGGAGGTCAGGCTGGCGGCGATTGACTCTCTCGGCGAGATTGACTCACCGGAAGTGACAAGCATACTTGTCAAGGGAATAGGGGACGACTCCGAAGATGTCAGGGATTCTGTCTTTTTTGTGCTCAGCGACAAAGACACGGGAACAAAGGAAGCAATTCTTGGCGAAGCAATGAGATCCTCCCATCAGGATGTAAGGGACAGGGTACCGGATCTCGCGATTGACGCCCCTTCCCACAACACGATGAACCTGCTCATACAGGCGATGAAGGACGGAGACGAAGATTTCAGGGAGGAAATAAAATCTGTGATCGGATTCTTCCTCACCGAAGATTTTGAAAGCTACGAAGAGGCAAAACGCTGGTGGGATCAGAACAAAGACCGCTTCGACGAAGAGCTCTACGAGAAGTGATGAGATGTAAAGATTCGCTGAACGACGTGGCTCTGTGAATATATGTATGACCGACAGCTTTCTCTTTCGAATGACGGGCTGAAGCTCCACCCTGCTTTTCCGAGGAAAAGCAAAAAGCATTTTTTAACCGCGGAACACGCGGAATACACGGAAAAATATTCAGCCCTTAATACCCTTCCTGATTCCGTGACGGTCTTTAGACCATCCCCATTTTTTTACTTCCAAACGACATGAACTACAATCAGACGGGGCATTTTGCAAGACTTGGTGCACAAATATCGGCACTTTTTCTTTTTCCAGCCTAGTTCCACCAATTTTCCTGTTTTTCGAATGAAAAATCCTGTTTTTGTCGCTTTTTCAGGCAGTCTCCACCATTTCCACCAGATCTTGGCGCCATTCAGCTAGTATTTTAAAATTAACCGGCTGCGCCGGGACGTTCCAAGACTCGCTATCGTTGTCGTAATCGCTATCGTAATCGGGTTTACAAATTTAACGATTACCGCTCCGCTGATAGCGACTACGATTACGAAAATTATAAAAAATACAATTTCCTAATTTTCTGAAGGGAACGCCGACATCCTGTCGGCAATCTTCAAGATCCCGAGCTGGAGCTCGGTGTTCCCGGGTGAAATCTTTGTGACTCTGTGGCTTTGTGCGAGGACAAGTTCTTGTCTTCTAACTTGGCGGCGATCATTCGCCAAAAACTGTCAATGGCGTCCGTCAGGAACTTGCCGGAGGGTAGTCTCTCGATCTCCATATCACTTTTGAGTTCGCTGTGGAACTGTTCGGAACTGCCGTGCGCATGATGAAGTTCAATGACAGTTTCCGGCTTGTCCGGAAGGCTCGTCCAGTAGGTCTCGACCTCGATTTCAGTCAGAAGGAAGGGCTGTCCTTTACTGTCGGAATTGTCAAGGGGAGACGCATCAACAGCGACAAGATACAGCGATATTGACCCGATTATCATCGCGCCACGGATTCAGATGTCTGACCTTCTGTGCATTGGCAAGGAGTGCTGACTCTTCAGAGTGCGAAGACCTCTAATTCCTTTATTTCCATGTATCTGGTCGGCTTGAAAATCACTCTTATGTACTTTGCCTTGACAGGATTTTCGAGGCGTATTTCAGACATTTGCTCGATCGGTCTTGTTTTGACCTCCGCATACGATTTTCCGTCCGAAGATATTTCGATTTTCCTGATCTCGCCACCGCCGTGTATGGCGATAGTGCCGATACTCTCCTCGCCTGGAAATATCACTTCGATCCACTTCTCCTCCGGTACATCTCCGTTGCCCTGCCTTTTGCTTGCCCACTTGGAGCCGAAATCGCCGTCAATCAGTCGGAATGGCTGATAGTAGTCGTTCTCCATGTCGCTGACTTTCGCTTCTGCTCCGCGCGATTTTGCCGCGAGATTGACAGGTGCCTTGTCTGTCAGCTCCCAGCTCATCACCTGAGTGTTCCAATTCAGCCTGTCAACCGCTCCGTTGATCGGCCATAGACCGCTTCCGGGCTTGATCGCTCCAAAGGAACGGTCGGTGCCGGTGCCGTAGTTCAAGTAATCCTTCGGATTGGGGAAACCGCCCTCTTCCTTGATCGCCCATGAGGGAGCACAATGCCATGCCACGACAGGCCAGAACTTCGTGAATCTTCCAAACTGGACGGTGAATGGGGAAAAATATCCTGCGTCGCGTTCCTTGCCCAGGACAAAGTCCGTCGAAACACCCTTCGAGTCAATCAGTTTTTCGTATTTTTTCGGGGCGGAGGCGCGGACATAGGCGAACATCGCGAGCGGCGTGCCGGAGTCCTCTTTAATATCGGACGGCTTTGCGAATTTCGCAAGCTCTTCCGCTGACTCTCCAAGGATGAAGCTTCTAAGCCTTGGGATGCAGGGATTTATGTGCGACCGGTCGTGCACATTGTCGTAAGATTGTCCATGTCCGCCCGTTTTTCCCTTTGTCGGAGCCCTTAGTTTCTCCATATTGTCTAGTTCATCCCTATGGAAATCCTTGAGATGCTCGTTGTGGAAGCGACCAATATCCTCGTCGTTGAATCTTACAAATCGGTTGGTCCATTGTACTGATCCGAAATCGGGACCTCCACTGCTCCAGCCTACGGTGCTACCGAGAAGGTTTGTGAGATAGAGCGGATTCGGCGATTCCTGAAGATGGTTTATCGGCTGATATTTTTTGAAATAGTCTCCACCCATTGACTTTACATAGTGATGGAGAAGCTCTTTGGCGAAGATGTAGGATCCATAGGCGTAGGCATCGGCATCGCCGAGTCTGTAAGCCATTCTGGCATATGCCATTGCAGGCTGTGCCTCATCGCCCATCTCGGCGATTGCGTATCGTCCCTGCGACTTCCAGTCCATATTGAGCGGCGTAAGCATAGTCTTGCCTATCTTGCCCCATTTGCTCTTGAGGAAGTCCCATCTGTCGAAATAATGTCCGTAGCACCAGAAAGTATAGAGAGTGTTGGTCGCAAGCTTCCCGCCGTCTCCATAGATGTCGCCGCCTATGCCAGGTCCGTTGACGTTGTAGTACTCCTTATTTCCCTCCTGACGGCTGAGCCAGAAATTGATAGTTTTTCCGTCGTGCGTAAAGCTGTCCTGCAGGATGTAGTTCTGCATCCATGGGTCAAACATTTTGACTGCCTTTGCCTTCATTTCCGGAGAGACATGCCCGGAAAGCTTCGGGACTATGAAATCTGCACCGGCAGTGGACCAGACAAGATTTTCGATACCCCATGGCGGCCAGTATTGGTCCCCGTGTTTGAGACGGTTGTCGTACCAGGAGCGGAGGCGTCCGAGCGCGTCCTTGCCGAGTTCCGTCTCCGGAGGCGAGGCGGCCTCCTTTTCGTGGACGTATTTCAGAAGTCCCTTGAAGCTTATCTCATGCGATTTGCCTTCGACAGCAAGCAAGGGCCCCCAAGCCGTGACCATGAAGGGGTCATGGATTTTTTCCTTGACGGACAACGCTTTCCATCCGCTTTGAATTGCGAGTCCGAGGACGTGGGGTATCGGGGCGAAATCGAGCTTCTTCGTCCCCCATGCGTCATCGCTTTCAATGTACTGAAATTCGGTCTTTACAATGAGATCGTCCTCACGCAGTGAAAATTTCTCTTCTGCGTATATGGGATATTTTCTGATCTGGGAAGACCAGCAGTCCGCGCGTTTTACCGCATTCTCGGGCAGGGCGTTTTTCCATTCCCAGGTTCTGATTCCCATGTCGAGGCGGCCCTTGTAATTTGCAAACGGGCTTTTTTCCAGCGGGCATTTCCACTGCCCGTAGAATGGCATCGAGCCGATCTGGCCAGCCTCTTTGGGAAAGCAGATTTTCAGCCCGTCCTTCGTCATTTCGACGGACTGAGGGCGATTCTGAAGGACAAGGAGCCATGGCACGTCGAAATCCTTCCAGCCTTCGGCTCCGCTGAACCAGCAGAGAATCCAGGGGGCAGTCATTTCAGCGCCGGAAATCTTCATTCCTTCCCCTGAAAGGATTTTTGATTTTCCATCCGCGGTCTTGCATGCCATGTGAGTTGGCAGGCCAAGTCCCCATTTGGGCAGATCGTAGAAAAATGCAATCTCCTTTTCGGCGCATTGGACAAGCCAGGCAGGAGATAGGTCGCTTTGCAAAATGTAGAAGGGTCTTTTTTCCCAGTTGGTCTTTTCCGTCTTGCTCTCCCGCCAGGGGGATACATTCTTGTCGAGCCTGGACATGTCAAGCTTCGGATACACCGCGCCATCCGCCAAGATCTCCGAGATGGACAAGAATAGCGCAATTGCTGAAAGTATGAATTTTGTTTCCATCGCTGGTGCGCTAATTGAATTTCGGCAGATATTTGCCATGTGCAGTGATAAGATCGTCGCACAAGTCCCTTATTTGATCAAGGGAAAGCTCGGCGGCAGTGTGGGGATCGAGAAAGGCAGACTGATAGAGCTTGTCCAGACTGCGCGACAATGCCGCTTCAACGACGAGATTCTGGACATTGACATTCGTCCGATTGAGAGCGGCGCACTGCTCGGGGAGCCTGCCTACACGGCAGGGATTGACTCCGTTCCGGTCAACCATGCATGGAACTTCCACACATGCATCCGAGGGAAGATTGTCAATAATCCCCCTGTTGAGGACGTTTCCGTGTATGCGATAGGGGATGTCTGTCTCGACAGAATCCATTATGAAGGATCCGTATTCATGACTGCGCTGGTGGGAAATATTCCCCCCTGCCATCAGCTCTTTGCCCTGCTTCTCCCAGCCCTTGATCTGCTCCCTGCATCTCCGCGGATATTCATCAAGAGGAATATTGAATCTTTCCAGCAAATCCTGGCGGCCGTCTTTAATCCAATACGGTGTGTATTCTGCATTGTGCTCGCTGGATTCTGTCACGTAATAGCCGAAATTCTTCATGATCTCATGTCGCACGAGATCGTGGCATACGCGATAATCTCCCTCGAGCTCCCAATATCCGTCGAGACCTCTGTCTTTTGCGATCTTCACTCCTTCTTCCTTGATTTTTATTGCACCCTTCTTGAATATTCTCTTGAGAACATTCGACGAGCGTTTTTTTATTTCCGGATAAAGGTCAGTGTCGCCAGATTTTATTTCCAAGAGCCATGCCATGTGGTTTATTCCTGCGATTTTCCATTGCAGATCCTCCACTTCATGCATTCCGACCTGCCATGCCAGTCCTCTCGCACAGCCCTGGACGGAATGGCAGAGACCAACGGTCTTCACATTGCTTCCTCTCTGCATGGCTCCGCAGAGCATCGCCATGGGATTCGCGTAATTGAGAAGCAGTGCATTTGGGCAGACTGACTCGATATCTCTGGCAAATTCCAGCAATACCGGAATGGTCCGCAGAGCCCTGAAAATTCCGCCAATGCCGAGAGTGTCCCCGATCGTCTGGCGCAGTCCGTATTTTTTCGGAATCTCGAAGTCAATCACTGTAGATGGCTCGTAGCCGCCGACCTGGATGGCGTTGACGACGTATGAAGCGCCAAGTAGTGCATTTCTCCTCTCTGACTTTCCCAGATAGCCTTTGATTTTCATTTTTCCGGAATTGATGTTGGCGTTCAAGGCCTTGAGCATCGCTAGCGATTCCTTCAGGCGTTCAGAATCAATGTCGTAGAGGGCTATTTCCGAATCACGGAGGGACTCCACAAACATGCAGTCTCCGATGATGTTTTTGACAAAGATTGTGCTTCCGGCTCCCATGAATGTAATTTTCGGCATCGCATCTCCTTATTTTTTTATCTGGCCATATTCCATCTTATTTTCACGACAAGGCATTCAAACTGCACGAGCATTCGCCCGGCTGAACAATCTCAGGATAAAAGCCTGATTCGCAACAAAGCAATCTTCAGCTCCTCCGCCTTGACAATCCGTGAAAGGGCGATATGATATGCTCTGATATAACGAATATCAAGAATACCAATATTTTTTTTCAGGAGAAATTTCAATGAAAAGGAGAACTGCGTTTTTAGGCTTCGTTCTGCTTTCAGCGCTTCTTCCGGCAATTTCGCCTCCGGCGCATTGCGGCGACGGAGAATGGGGGCACACGGACGGCTGGTACACTCTCGCACACGATTCTGGCAGGAGCGGGCGGACAGATTATTCGCCGGGAGTCCCGTTCGAGCAGATATGGCATGCCAAATACTGGGAGGAGCTGATAGGGACAGAAGTAGAGCCCATTGTCGCAGAAGGACTTGTGTTTTTCGGGACATTCAAGGGAATTTTACGGGCGCTTGACGCCGGGACTGGCGCGGAGAAATGGAGATATGAGTTTGGAGCGCCTCTGCATCATTCGCCGAGCTTCTCCGACGGCAAAATCGTATGCGCATCAATGGATGGAAGAGTCGCCGCATTCGATGCCAGGAGCGGAGCAAAGCTATGGACATTCAAGGCTGAAAAACGTGGTGGATTCGTATCGAGTCCAGCGATTTGCGACGGTGCTGTCTTCATCGGAGACAGGGCGGGCGATCTTTATTCGATAAGGCTTTCCGACGGAAAGCAGAATTGGAAAATATCGCTTGGTGCGATGATACAGCAGACGGCCGCAGTCAAGGATGGAAAGCTGGCGATTGCCGCTGAAGACATGATTCCCAGGCTGATCAGCGCCGAGGACGGAAAGGAGATATGGAGAGCCCCTCGCATGGACGGCGCCACTGTCAGGGGATATTACCCTGTCTTCTGGAATGACATGGTCGTGTTCAGAAGCGAAGTCTACGGGATTGACGCATACCAGAATGCCATACAGAATGCGAGCGAGGAGGGGAAAAGCTACAGACAGATAAGGGAAGGCAAATTTCCGGGGATCTCCAATGGCTGGTCGGAAGATGCGAACAGAAAAATAAGAGAGCTGGCAAGCGGATACAGCGACAAGAAATTCAAAGGCGAGCAGGAATTCATCCTGGAAAAGATGAAGGATGGCTCCATACAGCGCTCATTCTATGCGCTGAAGCTGTCCGACGGAAGCGAGCCTCTGATCTACGCGGTCGGATACCATTCGAGCGAGAACGGCTTTTCGGTTCCGCCCAGTCCGCCGCTTGACAAGGAGGGCAGACTCTATGTCTTTTTCAAGTCCATGTTTTCTGAATGGCCGTTTCCGATACGCGCCTTCGACGCCGTGGGAGTTCTCGAGCCTGGAAACAGCATTCCACATCTTATACGCGGGATAGACAGAAGCCAGGGCTCATTTCCGGCAACATGCGATGAAGTGAACAAGCTCACAATCGCAGGGGACAAGCTCTTTGACACGCATGACCACGTGCTAACATACATGGACATCGAAACAAAAAAAATATTCAACGCATACAGCTCCCATTCCCCGGAGCTATGGGGGGGCGTCGTCCGATGCATGCCCCACGAAAAATGTCCTAAAGAGAAGGATGGCATGTGGAAGCTCGACGACGAAAATCTTGTCATGAGCACTTCAATCCAGTGGAACGGTCCCATGCAGGGATCCGTAGCAGTCTGGAAGGATTTGCTTTTCTGGAACACAGGTTCAATGATAATATGCCTCAAAGGAGCTTCAAAATGAAAAGACAAATTCAGCCTCTGGCAATATTCCTCTCGATACTCTGTGCGGCTACTCCTATCTTCGCCCAGGCGTTTTCTGCCGATGAATCCGAAATCGCCGCCGCAATTGAGGCAGTGCCAAGAAAAACAAGTTCCCCCTCAGTCCCCAACGCCCTGCGCGCAGAAATCGTGAAGCTGACCGAAGAAATTCTCGACGGCCCCTGGGCACCTCTGTGTTCAGACTGCTCCGCCCATCAGGCTAACGCCAAGGCGGCATACGAATGGACATACATCAGACCGGGCGATGAAATCCTCGCACTCGCGGATTCCGAGCCTTATCTGCCGGAAAAAATCAAGCTGGGAGCCAAAGACCGCGTCAGGATTCTCCTTGAAAAATACAGACCATCATCAAATGTTTTTATTGACTTCAAGCAAGGGAAAGAGCGCAATTTGAGGAAGCCGCAAGCTCTTCCAAACACCTGGCTTTCCGAGGACAAGAAGAACAGGCTTCTCTTCTGGGCGGCATATCCGATCTGGGCAGGAGCATCTGCATTCGGACTCTGGAACGAGGCGAAGCCTTGCTACGGAGAACTCAAGGCATTGCGGCAAAAAATAGAGGCGGATCTTGAGCCCCGATACGCAAAGAGCTGGGAAGGACCGCTGAATTCTGAACTGCTCGCGGATCAGACTTTTCGGCTCAACATCTATGAGAGCATGCTTTCAGGATACCTCGACCACTACCACTACCATGCCAGAAGCGAGGCGGAGGCAAGGATGGGAAGCAAGGGCAAAGATGTTTTCATGTATGATCAGAGTCCTGTCTTTTTTTATGTGAAATGGCTGGCCGCACTGAGCGGATACTACAGGCTTGCAAGGCATTACAACGACGTAGAAGAAGCAAAATGGGCGAAGAATGCTTTTATAAAAACAGCAAAAAGACTCATTTCCGACAAGGCCGCGCCGTATCTCTGGTGCGACGACGCCATGACGCCAGAGATCTCCAGTCTTCTGCGGAAAAGTGCAGGCAAATGGCTTGACGAAATTGCAAAGACACCCAATATAGGCGTTGTTCCCGCCACAGACTGGGACAAGAAAGTTGTTCCCGGAGTCGTGAAAAAACGCGTCATCAATCCACACACCTGGTTCTACGCCTGGGGAAATCATGGCGAGGGCGTTCATCCGCGGACCGTCTTCGCCGCTTATCTAGCGCACGCATGGCTTCTAGGCGCTTCGGACTCGGAGCTCGAAAAATATCTGGACATCCCCTGGTGCAGTGCCGACTTGTATCAACTCAGAAAACTGGCGCTTATCGCTGGAAACTATGGAAAAAAACAGAACTGACATGGAACGTCAATGCAGGATGCCATACTCAGTTTTTTCATGACTCTTATGACTTCTGCCGCGTCGCTCATCTCGTGTCCTAGTTCGTAAATAACGAGACTATGTCTCTTTAATAATTCAGATTAGTAGTTGTTGCACCCCT
>DYRX01000179.1 GCA_020718525.1 Victivallis vadensis | reverse complement strand
ATATTTTTCTTTACTTCGTGTGCTTTGTGTCTTCGTGTGAGATAATGTTCAACTTTTGGGAAATGCACCAGAGATGGACTTTAAATCTAACTGCCAATAAATGAGGATGGGCGATCATGATTGCAAAAAGAGAGAAAGCGCTTCTGCGGTGGGTTAATCCGCAGCGGGAATCCCTTAAGTTCAAACATAGACCTTCAGCACAATAATAAAACTAACATAAAGGAAACAGCATGAAGAACAGAATCAGAAAAGTATCGTCGTTGGCGACGCTATTCTCCGCGATAATCATTCTCCAGGCTCATGTCCAGAATGCCTCCGGCCAGTCCGACTATCCCTGTGCAAATCCAAAGAAGGAGCTGGAAAAAATCTCCTGGCTGGAGAAGACGAAGCGCAGTTCGGATGACATTTGGCGGACAAAATACGACAAGTCGAAGCCGGAACACTCCTATGACGCTCCAATAGTCAGATACGCCGGGAAATGGACCCGGCACCAGTTCGGCGGTCACGGCGGTATGTCAAGCAACTGCGGTTGGCGATACGCCGCAGGCCAGCTCGTCCCCCGCAAGCCCTGGCAGGATATTGGGCAAGTCTTTACCGATAAGATAGATGTGGACGGTGATGGTGACCTCAAGGACGATTTTGTCTTCTCCCTCCCTTTCAGTATGGATGTCCCCCTCGGCATCCCGGACTGGCCAGCCGCATCCGTTTTTCCCGAACGACTCAACTCGACCTTCTACGGAGGCATAACATTCTACTGCGCGAACAACACGCCCGACAAGCTGAACAACTTCAGCGGTGAGATGGGAGTCAATCCGGACCATTCCTGCTTCCCCGATTCCCGCGCCGAGGACCATCCAATCAACGGCTACAGGCACAAAAGCATTCCAGGCAGTTTTCTAAAGCATTATGTCGCAATGATTTGGAAGAAGGAGGATTTCCTCAACGGAGGCGACAAATTCCGCGTGTCCTTCGATGATAAGAGCCGGCTCGTCACATTCTGCACCCGCGGCTACTGGTATGGATGGAACGATGTCAGATACATAGTCAGAAACAAGGACAAATTCTATATCTCCGAAATCATGCCCGAAATTCCCGACTATCCCTTCAAGGATGCAAAAAGACTCGGTAAAAAACCCGGCTATCTCCCAATCTGCCATCCGACGAAGACAAAATGGGCTCCGTACAATCCTGAAGGCTTCAAGATTGACTTCGATCCGACATCTGCGAATTTCGCAAATGTACTTTTCGACGACGTCACAGCCGTCGGCTGGTATTTGGCGAAGACGGACAAGTCCGACGCCCAGACCCATTGCAAATGGTATGGCTTCGATGCCGATGCAGTTGTGAACAGCCCAGCGGAGCCAAGCCCCAACATTGAAATGGCGGAAATCAATGGAGCAGGCGTGCCGGACTTCTACATCTCCACCTGCGAAGTTCCGTATTCGCTGTGGCAGGACATCTGCCGCTACGGCGATTCGCCGTGGAACGTGACCGAGGCGCGCTATGTTTACGACAAGTCAGGCTCCATGGGATCCATGGCTTATGGAAGCCGCTCCCACTGCCATGACGAGCCGGTGACGGATTTGACGTTCTACGACATCCTTGCCCTCTGCAACACTCTGAGCGAGATGGAGGGCAGAACGCCGTGCTACTATCTTGATCCGGAGTTCAAGACGGTCTTCCGCAACCAGCATATCCAGACCCGCGCAGACCACGGCGACAAGGCGGCTGCTGAAGTGCGCAATTTCCAGACTCCGATATGCCACGATCAGCCTCTTCCGAAAATATATGTCGAATGGGCGGCGGACGGACATCGTCTGCCGACGGATGAAGAATGGAAAAGTGCGGCGGGCGATCTTAAGGAGCAAGTTTCGCAGTTCAAGGCTTCCGACGGCACAAAGCCCGTCGGATCAGGAAAGGGGAATTCGAAAGGTGTTTACGATCTGATAGGCAACGTCTGGGAGCCAGTCTGGAATTTCGGCGACAACTACGATCCTGAAAAGGATGCGCCTGCAACTGTTCTGGGCGGCGACTTCAATTATCCTTCATCTCCAGTGGAAAAAACAATGTCCCCATATGGAGACAGACCTTTTTCTGGAAACGCCAATGTCGGGGTCCGCCTTGTCCGCCGTGAAAAAGACCTTGCCAAGACTCCGATGGGCGCAGCTCAAGCAAAATCCGGAGCGGACATGTCTGCAATTCCGCCAGTCTGGACTTTCAAAAAGGATGAAATTGTCGGAAAAAAAGAAGCCCCAAAAACTGCGAAGCCAGTCGTGGAAAGCGTTAAAATTCCAGGCGGCGCATATGTGCGGCACGATGGGAAGACTGTGAAAGTCGCTCCGTTCGAGATGGCGAAGTATTTGACAACGTATGATTTGTGGAATAAAGTCAAGCAATGGGGAGAAGCCCACGGATATGATTTCGACCGCTCCGGAGACATGGGAAGCATGTTCTTTTTCGACTTCACCCATACACCGGACGAGCCGGTCACAAATCTGACCTGGTTCGACATGATCGTCTGGTGCAACGCGCTCAGCGAGATGGAGGGGAGGGCACCATGCTACTACTACGATGAAGCATGCACGCAGGTCATCCGAAAAGCCTTCGACTTCAACCCGATAAAACTTAATTCATGGGAATGGATAGATCTCGACGAGAGTCCATTGGAGAAGTATCTCTGGGGGCCATATGCGACTCCATGGATTTTCACTAGATGGGATACGGACGGCTACCGTCTCGCGACCGCCGCCGAATACGACTATGCGATACGCGGCGGGACAAAGACAAAGTATTTCTGGGGCGACGAACCCGAAAAGGCGGGCGAATACATGTGGGACGCGAAAAACTCGGAGGGAAGGTCTCATCCAGTCGGCCAGAAGAAGCCTAACCCCTACGGTCTCTATGACATACAGGGAAACGTCTTTGAAATGACATTTTCCTGCGCCGACCACGATGACAAGAACCGGCCTTACGAGGAGGATCTTGACAATCCAATCCATTCTTCATACTACGGCTACAAACTCCCGAAGAAGGAATTCGCGCCAAAATCCAAGAAAGGAATTCTCGCAGGTCCCTCCTTCCTGCATGGCGGCTTCAACATCAACGGACAGCATGGCGTCTTCGTAGAGAGCAGTCCCGACACGGGCGAGACACATTATTATCCTGACATCGGATTCCGCGTCGTCCGATGCGAGCCTGGAACCCATCCGAAGGACGGACTGCGTCCGATAGCGAGGAAAGAGGCTCCGAAGAAGATGAAGATAGATGGGAAGAAGTTCAATGATCTGAAAAGGTGATTTGCATGACCAAGCAGAGAATGCAAAGTGCGAAATGCAAAATGCGAAGTGAGAAGAATTGTTTTACAAGGAGGATTTGTGAAATCTAATAATTTGTCAGAAAGACTACTTAGTTTTTCGGTGATGATTGGAGCAATTGTAGATTCGTTGCCTCGGACAAGGATGGGCAATCATATTGCAAATCAATTGGTAAGGTGCGGAACATCACCTTCTCCTAATTACGAGGAGGCGTGCGGTGCGGAAAGTAAAAAGGATTTCATTCACAAACTGCGGATTTGCCTTAAAGAACTTCGCGAAACGAGGATATGGCTTAGACTCATTGCAAAGGCATCGCTCTTGCCTGCAAGCAAAATAGATGCAGTCATTCGTGAATCAGAAGAACTGTGCAATATAATCGGAAAATCAATAGCAACCGCTTCAGGAGTGCAGAAAACACGTCAACCGTAGTGTTCAACAATTTGCAATTTGCATTTTGCAATTCGCATTAACAAAAGGACATATATCATGAACAGTTCAAAAATGACGGCAATCTTTTGTGCATCGTTTTGCTCCTTGATTCTTTCTGCAGAAAAGCCTCTTTCCTCTTTTTCCGGAGTCGATATCACCTCCGGCGCTGTCTATCGCGGCAATCTCGGCAGAAGCGGCGTATTCAGAGATCCGTGTCCCGTGTCCGTGCCCAAGACTGTCTGGAAGACCAGCCTCGGTGGAGACGGCAAGTCTTCTCCTGTAGTATTGGGCGGCAAGCTATTCATCGGTGCAGCTGACGGCGCATATTGCCTCGATGCCGCAAGCGGAAAACAGATTTGGAAGCTTGAGATAAAGGGTGGAGTCGAATCTTCCGCGTGCGTGGCCAACGACAGCGTTTTTTTCAGCACAGTCGCGGGCGAATTGCTCTGTCTTGACATCAAGGACGGAAAGGTGAAATGGAAATATCAGGGCAAGGCGAAAGAGCCTGTCAGAAGCTCTCCTGCCGCCGCGTATGGAGCCGTCTTCTGCGCGCTTGGAGACGAGATCGTCGCACTCGACATGATGAAAGGCAAAAAAATCTACGGCATCAAGAAGAATGTTCCTGCCGAATTCTGCTCTCTTGTCCTTGCTCAGGATGCCTTCTACGGTTGCGGAGTCTTGAACTGGGGCTATCTCTTCAGCTACGACTACGAGACCTCGGAGGTCAAATGGAAATCGAATGGTCCATACGTGCAGGGCGCCGGGGTCTATTTCTACAAGTCCCCCTGTCTTGACGAAGAAGGAAACATCTATCTCAACACGACACGAGGGGCGAGAAAGTACAGCCCGACAATCAAGGGAGACGCTGCACGGGGACAGCACGTGCGGCTATGGTATGCGTTTCTCCTGGACAAGGATGTTGACGACAATGAGTTAATCCCGCATGCGAGTCCTTCTGTATGGGATGGAAAAGTCTATTGCGGGCGCAAGGATGGCAAATTCTTCGCCCTCGACTGCAAGGACGGCAAGGTGCTCTGGAAGAAAGTCTTCCCGGGCGAAATACAGTCGGATCCCTCAATTTCGGCAAAATCTGGCATCCTAGTCTTCGGATGCTACGATGGAAATCTTTATGCGCTCGACGCCAGTACCGGCGATGAAAAATGGAAGCTCCAGATCGGTGGGCAAGTCTTTGCCTCGCCTTGGATCGGCGATGGCGCGATTTTCGCAGTCTCTGGCGACGGGACTGTATTCTGCCTGAAATGAATATTAATGGAAAGTGCAAAGTTCTGCGAAGTCTACGCATATTTTGCGTTCAGTCAAGGAGTTTGACGATGAAAATCTTGATGCTGATTCTTTCAACGATCCTTTTTGCCGCGAACATGCATGCTGAATTCAGCCTCGCGTTCATCTTTCAGGACCACATGGTACTCCAGCGCGACATGCCAGTGAACGTCTGGGGATGGGCTGACCCCGGAGCAGAAGTCAAGCTATCGTTCGCAGGACAGGAGAAGACCACCATCTCCGGACAGGATGGCAAATGGGAAATTGCCCTCGACCCGATGCCGGCAAGCGCGGAAGGGCGCGAAATGGCGATAAGCTCTGGGAAGGATTCGATCAAACTTGGCGACATACTTGTCGGGGAGGTCTGGATGGCGGGCGGGCAGTCAAACATGGAAAGGACCCTCTCGACTGACTTGAGCAAGGGGTATAAAAAACGCGGCGAGCAGGCGAAGACTGCAAATCTTCCGCAACTGCGATTCATCAACCTGGATTTTGACATCTCCGACATCCCGGAGGATTATCTCGACCCTCTCCGCCAATCCAAGGCGCTATGGACTGTCTGCGACGAGAAAAGCGTCATGCGCAGTTCCTCTCTGCCCTTCTTCTTCGCAAAGGAGATTTTGGAGACGCAAAAGGTCCCAGTAGGAATGATACAGCACTGTATTAGCGGGACTGGCTCCGCTACTTGGCTGGACAAGTCGGTCTATGAGAAGGTCGCTCCAGACGATCTCGAAAAGGCGAAAAAGCATTCAGATGCGAAACTCGCAAAGGACAAGGACTGGGGCGGATGGGAGAACTACAAGAAGGAAGTCAAGGCCTGGCGTGATTCCGGAGGCAAGGGAGGGCATCCATGCGAGACAAACAGTCTCGAACGCTACAACCAGCCGCATGTGCTCTTCAACGCCCTGATAGCCCCGATCGCCGGATACACAGTCAGGGGAATGATCTGGCATCGCGGAGAGGCAGGCTCCTCCGATCTGGAACATGCCGCAAAATTCAAGGCGATGATTGACCATTGGCGAAGCCTCTGGAGGACTGACTTCTGGATCATTGTCGGATCGCTGAGCAACATCGGCGAACTGGAAGGCAAGACGCCATCTCCGGGCGAATTTCACCTGACCAACGAGCAATATTGGATGAATGTGAAAAATATTGACGGCAAAGGATTTAACGCAGGAAAAGCCGGAATGCTTGCACTGAACGACCTCGGCAACTCGACCACAATGACGCCCGAGCAGTTCGCCGAGTTAGACAAGGCAAACGGCGTCCATTACGAGGCGAAGGACATTGCAGGCCACCGCTACGCGATGACCGCGCGCTCGCTTGTCTATGGAGAGAAGGATCCCAAGCTCCTCAATCCCATGTTCAAGAGCGCGGAAATCCAAGGATCTAAGATAGTAGTCGAAATTGAAAACGCCGGAGATGGACTTGTCCTGAAGAAAGAAAATATAGATGGAGATAATATGGGGTTCGTGATCGAGGACTCAGCAGGTGTCCTCCATTTTGCAAAGGCTGAAATACAAGGCAATAAAATTAATGTTTGGAAGGAAGGCGTGGACTCGCCAAAGACCGCATATTATGGATTTCACAGCAATCCGGTTCTGACCGTCTACAACACGGAAGGCATTCCGCTTTTATCCTTCCGCACTGGGAATTTCGGGGCGAGGATGCAGAGGCAGGCACCCGACAAGGACTCAAAGCGTAAAAAAAGCAAGGAGTGATAAATGCAAAGAAAAATGATCTCATCCGCCGCAGGCCTGGGAATCTCGCTATTCCTGGCAATTGACACGGAAGCCATAGATTTGAAGATCACAGACGATCTGCTCCAGAAAGATCTTGTCCCATTCGGCATCAACATCAGCCAGGGCGGCGGCGGCGCGCCTTGGGGACTGCGCACCGACAAAATCTACTTCGCGGAAAACTTCGAGGGAACTATTTACCGTCAGCTCCACGAGGGGATGCTCTGTCCCGATGGCTTCATCACAAAATACACCACTAAAAAGAACTACGAGAAATGGTGGCCTAAGCTGAACATGGAGGAACTCGTTGTAAAGAACGCTAATGCCATGCTAGTCTCCGGACCCGCCAAGGGCGAAAAGCGAGTAATCACGGGCATTGAATTCGCCGACTACACCCCCTATCCGGGAGCAAAAACCGAGTCGTTCATGAAATTCAAGTTCGACAAGCCTGTGAATCTTCCGGATGGCAAGCCGATTGACAAGATGGGACTCCTTATCGAAAGGGACAACAGCAAAACAGAAGGATGCACCGGAGAAGTGCCGGGTCACTGGATGAGCAGCAATGTCCAGCTCGTCCACGACGACCTATTTCCAGGAGGCTTTGGACACAGTGCCCTCATGCTCGACGCGACCAAGGAGCAGATCAAGACAGACAAGGAGGGAAACGAATCTCCAAGCGGCAAATTCGAGTCGTTCTACATGCGCGGCGTCGGAAACAGCAAATACGTTGACTTCAACGGCAGATGGATAGTCAAGCTCAAGGCGAAGACTCTAGACAAGGACGCCAAGTTGACACTGTCAGATGGCGGAAGCGCAAAGGCGTTCAAACCAATTGAAATTCCCGTCACAGGAGAATGGAAGAAATTCACTCTCAATCCAGAGGTGTCAGGAAAATCCGTGACTGAAAACGAAAGGGAGACGATGAACATAGTCGTGACGGCCAAGGGCGGGCGCGTCATCATAGACGACTACGCATGCTCCAAGGATGTGAGATACGAGAACCCCACGATATTCAACGATGAATTCGTGAATGGCCTGAAATTTCTAAAGCCGGGAATCATCCGCCAGCTCATGATGGGCGGGACGATGGAAGAACGGCTTTCTCCCTGGATCGAATCCGTCCGCTCGACAAATGACTTGACCAAGCCAGCCGGACCAGTCAGCATGAGGAAGGCATGTTCCTGGAGTCTTCCCGATGTCTACAATCTGGCAGAGCATCTCGGCACTGAAGTCTGGTGCTCCATTCCGGGAACTCTCTTTCCTGAAGAAGTTGATCTCTTCATGGAATATATCGGAGGACCTGCCGGAACGAAGGGCGGAGACATGCGTATCCGCCACGGGCATCCAAAACCCTACACCGAGACCTTGAAGAAAATCCATGTCGAGCCCGGCAACGAGGCTTGGAACACCATGTTCGCCTTCACTGCTGGCGGCTATAACGGCCCGGACTATTGGGAGGGCATTTTTTCGAAAATAAAGAAGTCTCCATACTATAGGAACAACATCGTGTGCCATGCCGCAGGCCAGAACTATTCGTCCAGTATGACCGATAGAATACTTCAGGACACACCCAGCGCCGACGAATATGCAATCGCTCCATATCAGATACATGGTCTGAGCAAGGAGGACATGGATACCTTTAAAACAGACGCCGACTTCGCCCGCTTCTGCATGATCTATCCCATGAAGAGCGTCGAGACCAGCATGAAAAAGCAGATGGATGCAATCAGGAAATTCAAGAAGCGTTTTTCTGTGTATGAAATAAACTGGCACATGACTGGCGATGACATAGACGCCCAGAATAAAAATCCAAAATATCCTGAAATCAGAGAAATGGTCAACCGCTTCGTATCCAGCGTTCCAGGAGCGAGCGCGCACTACAACCACATGCTCAGGCTTGTCCGCGACTGCAACATGCGAGCACTGAACCACTTCACAATGACAGGCGACTATTTCAATGTGAAACTATGGGGATGCACCTTGAACATGGC
>DYRX01000488.1 GCA_020718525.1 Victivallis vadensis | reverse complement strand
CTTAGGAGTTAGCGGCCAGAAAATTCTCATGGCTGGCGTGGCATCATTTCCAGGGGCGCGGCAGGAAATCAAAACTGTCCGCCCGTCAGAAACAGGAACTTTATGAGATGATCGTGGAAGAAGCAGAAAAGAACGGATTCAACTGTGCGGCATTTTCCGCATCGCGGAGATCCGAATTCAATGCTCGTATTCAGCGAGCAACTTCGGAGTCCCCAGTTTTTTTATTTGACTGCCAGAAAGAAGACGCTAAAGAACTCCAACTGCAGTTTCAAAAAGGAGTATGCCGGTCATTCCGAGACTGGTCCGGAGGCGTTTTCGGAAAAAACGCCATACTGCATGCGCATAATGAGTCAGTCTCACCCAGCTTACTTAACGATTATGAGTTTTTTCTCGAAATACCTTTTTGAGCAACGTCTATCCAGGGTGGCGATCCAGTCAAATAACGGTGCGATGTCTTCTAACGCTGAGCTTAGCGAAAAGCCTTTTCGGCGGAGATGCGTCTCCGGCAGATCTTGCGATAAGACAGTCATAGACCATCTTCGCCATTTCGTCGTAATCCGGAGAAAGATGCGGGAAGCTGTCGCTCTTTTTTCTCGAGACCCCCAGGCAAAAGATAGGAATATTTCCCTTGCCTGCATCGTCTAGGGCATTTTGAACGCCTGCCGCCTGATCAGAGGAATAGGCGATTATTCCATCAAAATATTCCCCTGACTCCAATAGCAGAGCAATGGCAGTTTTTGCACTAGATTGGTTCTGCTTCGTCCTGAAATAAAGCTTTCTAGGCAAGTCAATCCCAAGCTTTTTCGCGGCTGTTTCCGCACCCTCCCTTTTTCCAGGATCAAGCTCTTCCTCGTTGTCCCAGGCGACATATGCCAGCCTCTTGCAGTTCAACGATGAAAAATGCTCCACCGCCAGTCTGCCAGCAAGCAACGAATCAAACTCCACTGAATCTCGCGCCAAAGACTGCAGTCTGTGATCCGCCTGAACGAGCGGTCCCTGAACTTTCGTCATGTCTGGGAGGGCATTTTCCTTTGTCTCCGCTAATAAGATGACGCCCATGTTTCTTGGAAAAATCATGTTTTTCCATATAGAGGAACTGCGAGATTCCTCGTCGTGAAGAAATAGCTTGAGAGGAACGTCCTTTGATGCGAGGAGCTTCTGTATGGATATTATCATGTTGTAGTAGAGCCCGGCAATGGAACTGCCAATTTGAAAACGAATCGGATGTATCAGCATCACATCGTTGAGTTCCTGCTTCATTCCTCCGATTATCCGGATCCCGACTCCCGACACCGACTCGACTAGACCTTCCGACTTGAGAAGATCAAGCCCCGCACGCACCGAAATCCGGCTTATTCCGTATTCCTTCACAAGTGCGTTTTCACCGGCAAGCCACTGCCCAGGCGAGAGACTGCCGTTCCTGACGGCATGCCTTATTTCATCCACCATCTTCTGGTAAACGTATTCTTTTCTCTTTTTAAGTATCTTCTTCACGTTCCCCTTTTCAATGCATTTTTATCCTGAAAAAGCAAGATCCTCGCTCAAAAGAGAATGCCAGTCGCGTAGCGGAAATATTTGCCAACAACTGCAATTCAGGAACTTAGCCACTTTTTAACCAATTTCAAGACGATACGCACTGAATCTGAACGTTTATTTTTTTCGTGACAAGACTCAAATCGTTCTTGTTCTCGTGATCGCTAAAGTTTTTCATTTAAATAAATTCACAAGTTGAATTTCAGACTTCCTAACCCGTGGAAAAAGGGATTGTATCGTTTTCAGTCACCGG
>DYRX01000487.1 GCA_020718525.1 Victivallis vadensis | reverse complement strand
GGAACGATAGGAAAGCCACGGAGTCAGGAAGAAGAGAAGAAGAAGCGCGCGAATACGCAAAGCGCTTAAACAAGGAATTGGTCAGCACAGAGACACAGAGAAGATGAGAAGAAAGAGACAGAAGAATTTGAACCACGGAGCCACGGAGAGAAGAAGGAAGTAGAATCGCGCAAAGCCGCAAAGGAAGATGAGAAAAAAACAGGGACAAGATTGACAAGATTAAGAAAGAAGAGAAGACTCACACAAAGCCACAAAGACGCTCAGGAAGATGAGAAATAATCAGGGACAAGATGGGCAAGATCAGGAAAGATGGAAAGGATAATTCAAATCGCCATCTTGTTGTCTCTTCTTCGCTGTGTCTCTATGTCCAAATTTTCTATTCTTGACTCCGCATCTTGTTCATCTTCTTCCATCTTGATCATCTTGTTTTCTCTCTATCCCCTCTTCCCCTCGTCTTTGCGTCTCTGCGCGAGTCTTCTCCTGACTCTTCTTCTCTGTGTCTCTGTGTTCAAATCTCCTGTAAAACTCAGCCCCTTCGGCAGCCGGAGCAGCCCAATACGTGCACATGCCGGTGGTCGGGTTTTTCAAAATACCGTGCTATCAGGTAGCCACCCCTGGGCAGGACTTTTTCGCAGACAGGGCAAATCCTGCCAAATTCGGTGTTTTCTGGCCAGCAGTAAGGGCATCCGAATATCTGCATCACCTTGTCATGGCTACTGCTCTTGAAAACCTTTGATTTTACGAGCATCCCCGGGCCGAGTACTTCCTGGCAGACCGGGCATTTTCTGACGCCTACGCCTTTCTCGCGTACTTCTCCACCGCCATCCCTGATAAAACGTGGACGCGCGCGAGCTCTGCGGGCCATATGCGGCCCGTAGGCAAAAGTGACGAATATCCAGAGGAGCATTGCTCCGATTGCAGCCAGTACCGTTGCGAAAATCAAATCATCCATGCACCTAGTATAGCATGCGTTGACTGGCAGCGACTCTGCCGCGATACTGGAACCATGGCAACCCTGTACATGGTAGCGACGCCCATAGGCAATCTCCAGGACATAACGCTCCGCGCGGTCAGGATTCTTGGTGAAGTTGACTCGATAGCGTGCGAGGATACCCGGCATACCCTCAAATTGCTCAACCATCTGGGTATCAGGAAGCCCCTGGTTTCATGCTACGCCTACGAAGAGGAAAAGGGCTCGGCACGTATTCTGGCACTGTTGGCGCAGGGTAAAAATATAGCCTACTGTTCCGATGCCGGAACGCCGTGCCTCTCTGACCCCGGCGTCCTGGTCGTAGCCCGCGCCAGGGAAGCAGGGTACGAGGTTGTTCCGATTCCCGGACCAAGCGCTTTTGCCACGCTCCTCTCGGCGGCGGGGCTCTTTTATAAAACTGTTGCGTTCGACGGCTTTCCTTCACCCAAACCCGGCCGCCGTCGTTCGCGTGTCGCGGAGCTGATGTCCAGGGAAGAAGCCTTTGTCATGTACGAATCTCCCCACAGGATAGTCAAACTTCTGGCCGATATTGCCGATATAGATAGTGAGCGGAGAATCTGCGTAGGCAGGGAGATGACGAAGCTCCACGAGGAATTCCTGACCGGGACAGCATCCGAGGTCAAGGAGACACTCGCGGCCAGGACAGAGGTCAAGGGTGAAATTGCGCTACTTGTGTCCGGGGCCAAAAAAGGGTAAACTAATGGGGATGCGTTGCCGATATTGAACATGTGAAAGGCAGGAGCCACGATGACGATTGACAGGCTGAACCCGCTGGATCCGATCCAGCCAAAGAAACCCTCCGG
>DYRX01000178.1 GCA_020718525.1 Victivallis vadensis | reverse complement strand
AGACATAGTATCGTTATTTAGGAAACATGACACTAGTTTCCGAATGCGGCAAGGACTGATTTGCGCAAATCGTCAAACGTCTTGAAATACTTCAGGTGCGTAGCGTTCTTTGAGCCAGTTGCATAAGTCATAAACCGAGCCGTTGCGTGGGTCATTGGAGGGCTCGCACCTGCTTGCGCGCTGTGCGCAGGCAGGCAACCCTTTAGGGATGAAGTTCTTATGAAATCATACTTTGCTCCAAAATCCTCGACATACCGCAGAGGGTATGCCTGCGGTTTTGCAGTTCGTCTGAATTTCATAATATCCTTCATCGGCTTCGGTTTTGACATTTGCAATTGGCTCTTCAGTATTTCTCCAGAGTTTTTCAATGGGATTGAGATCTGGGGAAAAAGATGGAATGCGATGTTTTCTCCTTCCGTTCGCTTCGCGCACGCTCGCATTCCTCTTCTCCTATCTTGTCGCTGATAAATTTAGCCTTCTGATCAGGCTTTGCAGAAATGCCGCAACAGTCGCAGACATGCGGATGGCGCTTTCCATGCTTCTTCCAGGACGACCTTGTCCTGATAATCTTGACAAGCTCGATTCAGCATAAATCCGACAGGACGCGTATTGACGCAATGAAGAAATTTTCGATATCATTTTCATTGTGTGCAGACGATACGAATGCGGTTTCAAACTGGGATGGCGGCAGGAATATTCCTTTTTCCAGCATTTCCGTGAAATAATTGGCGTAAAGGCGCGTGTCGGCCTTTTTCGTGTCGCAGAGATTCCTTGGCTTGCGGGATGTGAAAAATACTGTGAATGCCGAGCCGTATTGGACGCAGTTGATTGGAATTCCGCATTCTTCTCCAATAGCATTGACATATTGTGAAATTGTCTTTGCAAGCGTGTTCATTGCCGGATACGGATTTTTGGAAATCAGGAGTTTCAAGCTCGCAAGCCCTGCCGCCATTGAAACTGGATTTCCGCTGAAAGTCCCTGCCTGATAGACCGGGCCATTGGGAGCAAAAAGATTCATCAAATCGCGCCGTCCTCCGACTGCTCCGACCGGGAATCCGCCGCCAATGATCTTTCCCAGGCATGTCATGTCCGGTCTGATGCCGATGATTTCTCCGAAAGATGTAGGAGCGAAGCGGAATCCGCTGATGACTTCGTCGAAAATGAGTAGAGCTTTATATGTTCTGCTCAGATTGCGCAAGGATTCAAGAAAGCCCGGTTCGGGAAGGACTAGCCCCATGTTGCATGCGACTGGTTCGACGACGACTGCGGCGATTGTGTCTCCGCATGAAGAGAAAATTTCCTTCACCGCATCGGAGTCATTGTATGGTGCTACTAGGATGTCCTGGGCGACTGAACTGGGCACCCCGGCTGAAAAGGGGAGGCCATGGGTCAGAAGACCGCTCCCGGCTGATACGAGCATCGCATCTCCATGCCCATGATAGCCCCCGTCGAATTTCAGGATTCTGTCCTTTTTCGTGAATGCCCGCGCAAGTCGAATGGCGCTCATGACAGCCTCCGTTCCTGAATTCACGAACCTCAAGGAGTCTATTTTTGGGATTTGGCGGCATATGAGCTCTGCGAGCTCGATTTCAAGCTCGCATGTGACGCCGAAGCTGAACCCCTTCGCAATTGTCTGCGCTACAGCCTCAAGCACCTCCGGGCGCGCGTGCCCCAAAGCTAGAGCTCCCCAGGAACAGCAGTAGTCGGCAAGTACGCCTCCATCGCTGGTGATCAATTTGGAGCCTTTTCCCTCCTTTGCAAAAATTGGAGGGCATCCAACAGACTTGAACGACCTTGCCGGACTGCTTACGCCGCCAGGCATCACTGCCAGAGATCTTTGAAGCAAATTTGCCATATTGAAGGACCTTTCTAGCCTTTTTAAGAGACTCTCCCTTGAAAATATCGGTTCCGAGCGGATAATACGGGGGGCTCGATCTTTGACGGTCATTCCTCAAGAATAGCAATTCAGCTTGGGAATTCAAATATGATCAGATGCAAAATTCCAGTCTTTTTGCTTGCGTTTGCCTTCCTGCTTCTTTTCCTTGGTGCCTGCCAGACGCCGCAGGAAAAAGCCGGCTACAGCAAAATTCCGCAGAATCATCCCGCGAAATGGGAGGACAAGCATGCGCCGGGCGTCAACTTCTAACAGATTCCAACGATGAAAATAATTGCCGGCACCGGGAATCAGCACAAGCTTGTCGAATTTGCGGAAATCCTTGCGCCTCTGGGATTTGAAATTTTTCCCGCCGACATGCTCTCCAAATTTCCCGAGATCGAGGAAAACGGACAAAGCTTCGAAGAGAACGCCTCCATCAAAGCTTTTGAAACTGCTAAATTCGCAAAAGAGCATCTTCCGGACGAGGATTTTTTATCAATGGCGGACGATTCGGGGCTGGAAATATTTGCGCTTGGGGGGAGACCCGGGATCAAGTCTGCCAGATATGCCGACACGAACGAGGCTAGGATTGCCAGGGTTCTTTCGGAAATGGAGGGGGCTGGCGACAGGCGCGCACGTTTCGTTTGCGTCATCGCGCTCTGCGGAATCAAAGGGGGCGCAAGCACTTTTCGCGGAGAGGTCTACGGCGTCATTGCCGAAAGGCCGTCTGGAAGCGCCGGATTCGGCTACGACCCTGTTTTTGTGCCTGACGGCTTCAATGAAAGCTTTGCCGAGCTTGGGTCAGAGATTAAAAATCAAATCAGCCACAGGGCTAAGGCTCTCCAGCTTTTCTCCGCACATCTCCGCAGTCTCCGCCAATGAAAGGGAATTCTGCGCTCTCTTCTTTCGTACTTTTTTTTTCGCTTGATTTATTGGAGATCCGAACAAATGTACCTTTTCGCATGTCTCAAGGACTGAGCAAGCCTCTTGGCGTGCATTGTCTCGCCTTCAAGCTTGCCGACGGGAATTTTCAAATATGGAACTGAGTAAAAATGGGAGATCTGAAATGGCTGTGAAACGAGTCGGCAAAATGACTGCGAAGAGAATTGTCCGCTTTACACTAATGGAAATGGTTGTTGTCGTTGCCATTCTGGCTCTTTTGGGAGGAATCGCCACGCCAATGTTTTTAAATAACCTCAACAAGGCGCGCGTTCAGACGGCGAAGACACAGATCCAAATGTTCGAGCAGGGGATCCTGTCCTTCCAGATCGACACTGGAAAACTGCCGAAATCTCTGGACGATCTGATTAAGACCAGCGGAGAGAAGAAATGGAACGGACCCTACATGGACAAAGTGAAGGAAGTTCCAAAAGATCCCTGGGGGAATGCATATGTCTATTCGGCGCCTGGCTCCCACGGAGACTTCGACATTATTTCCTATGGCGCGGACGGCGCGGGCGGCGGCGACAAGTTCAATGCCGACATCGGCAACTGGATTGAAAGCGATTGATGACTCCGTCCCGGAAATTTTCCGGATCCGAGCATCGGCAACGAAGGAGCTCCGTTCCATCCTTCACCCTGATTGAGCTGGTCATCGTTCTAGGCATAATGGTCCTTGTCGGTGCAGTAGTCTTTATTTCTGTCGGGAAAAAGCCGACATTCGTCGTTCTAGACGATGCGAGCGCTAGCATAGAGGCGGTTCTTCTGCAGGGATCAATACAGTCTCTTGCCCAGGGGAAAGAAATTTCCGTCACCTACGATCCCGAGAGCAAATCGGTCAATGTGAACGGAGCCGTCGGCGAGACAAGCATCCCCGGCATGGAAAAGTCCGTGTCAAAATATTTTTCATATGCGATTCCGGAGGATGTTGACATCGAGTGCGAATCCCTCTTCATGAACGAACTGCCGAGCTTCAAGTTTTTTCCTGACGGAACCGCGATTGGTCCGGATCTGATCACACGGCACAAGGGGCACACATTTCTGATCACCGTTTCGCCCCTGACCGGAATGATCAACAGGAACTACATCAACGAGCCATGATTGAAAAGAGAATCTTGTCCGGGTTGGGTGGCGGGAGCTCTATTCATATTTGCGCATATTTTTAGACGGGAAGTTATTTTGCAGGGGCATCGGCATCTCTACGCTATTAGTCAGGTCATTTTTATCCATTTCGGAACTCCCCGTGCCCTAAGCCTGTCCGATAGCTTTCTTCTGTGTCCGAGAATCTCCTCTTGCGAAGATCGCAGTCCCGGATCGCGGTAGGGAATTCCTGCCGTGCTCTTTGAAATTATTGCAAGCTCCTTTGGAGGCAGTTCTTCTCCGATGAAGTCTAGGGAAAACGCGGCGATCGTGCCTCCCCTTTTTCTCCCGAAGGGAGCGGTTTCACCTATTTTAAGTCCGCATCTCACGAGCGCTCCTCTGAAGGGGTACGCGGACGAGTAGCTTATAATAATCCCATTTTTATCGAGGAGGCGAATCGCGGCGCGCAGAAAATCATAAGTCCAGAGCTCCGGGTTTTTTTCCGTAGAAAATGCGTCCAGAAAAATGATGTCGAAGCGCTCTTCAGAACTGCGCACCCAGTCTCTCGCGTCAGCGATGAAGAATCCTAGAGAGGAAAAATCTCCTTCCCATCGCATATTGTCGGCGAGGCTTTCTGCAATCCTTGAGCCGGCCATGTCTTCGGAGAAGGCGAGCTTTGCCAGCCCTATGCAGTCCTCGTCTTTGTCTATCGAGACGATTTCCAGGAATCCTTTTTTTGCCATTTCAGCGATCTTTAGCGAACAAAACGCATTGTATCCGAGCCCGAATCCGATGTCGAGGATGCGCGTTTTTCCGCCTTTTTCAAGCCTTTCTCGCAGATGCCCTGGGATTATGAACTTGTTTTCGGCCTCGGACTTGGCGCCTGCAATCGTGTGGTAGTGCTCCCTGTATTGAACATTATAGAAAGTCATGCTCCCGTCTTCTGTCACAATTTTCGCCCGTCCTTTTGGGAAAGATTCCGGATTTGCGTGGTAGGTTTTGAAATACTCGATGAACTGGGCTTTCCCCATCTTCCATTTGGGTGCGATGATGTCGCGTGGATCGGCGTCTGCGCATATTCTCATTAGAAGCCATTCCGGCGGCAGACCGGAAATGAAACTGCTGAGGGCGATGGCGTACTCGTATTCGTCCATCGGACTGAGATAGCTCTTGTCTTTCAGATATTTTGCCGCAATCCCGGTTCCTTTCAGAACGAGAAGATTGTGGATCTTTATTGCGGAGAAGGGCAGGGGAGATAGCGCTTTTGCCGTCGAACGGAAATCTTCAACAGTTTCCCCTGGCAGTCCGAGTATGACCTGTGCCGCGCATTTTATTCCGGCAGACACAATTCTTTTCGCGGCATCTGCGGACTGTTCGAAACTGTGTCCTCTATTCATCGCGTCCAATGTCCTGTCGTGGGACGTCTGCACGCCTAATTCTATCCAGGTTTCAATTTTCTCCGCAATTTCCGAAATATGCATGAGTATAGGATCTGGAAGACAGTCTGGACGCGTCGCCACGATTGCCGCAGTGAAATCGGCTAGTGAAAGAGCTTTCGTCAAGGCGGATCTGAATTCATCAGGCTCGCTGTTCGTCGGCGTGAAATTTTGGAAGTATGCGATAAGCAGGCAATCCCTGCCGTATCTTTTCCTGACGTATTCAATTCCTTTGGAGACTTGCTCCTCCAGCGGCATCCTAGGTCTGAGATGCGGCGCCAGCGCCCCGTTTTCATGGCAGAATGCGCATATCTGCCGGGGATGCGAAATCCTCCCAGGACACAGAAATGGCAGATTTATAGGAACCCTGTGGACTGGACAAGAAAACTTCTTCCTTAGATATTCGCTGAAAAATTCCATCAGTTGTGTTTGCGGACATTGAGCAGTCCGTAGATTATGAATGCGAAAGTCGGACCGAATCCGGCTATGAACGGGTTTACGTATCCCCTCGATCCGAGTATGCAGAGAAAATTCGAGCTGAGCTGGTATACGAGCATGATTCCTACGGATATGACAATTGACATGAAGATTCCGCTTCTTTCGTTTTTCACCGCCAGCGGAACTCCTAGAAACACAGCAATCAGGCATGTCCACGGAAAAGAAAGCCTGGAGTAGAGAGTGGTCTTATACACATTCTCGGAGCTTTTCGCCATGTTTTTTGTCTTTCTCAGGATTCCGAGTATTACGAAGGAGGATATCTCGGAAGGCGGCTTCACATGATCGGAGATCTCTTTAGGAGTCTCGGGAAAATCCTCAAGGTCAAGCGTCTTTTCCGCAAAATCAATCGGAGGGCCTGGGAGAAATCCGTCCTCCTGATACTTGACCATTGCGCCGTCTGTCAGTTTCCAGCCCTTGCCCCGGATGAATTCGCCTTTCTCCGCCTCGATGGTCCAGTCCAGCCTCATGCTTTTGTCGTATCGCTTGATGATCAGATCTTTCTGCACTCCGTCAACATCGAAGTACTTGAAGAACCAGGTGCTGAGCTTGTCTGGGCTCCTGTATGTGAGCATGTTGTACACGTCATATTTGTATTTCTCGTTGCCGAGCGACTTTCTCAGCACCTCTGCTCTTTTTTCGGATTCCGGAACCAGTGCTTCGTTGAACCAGAAGTTGACTGCGGTTATTCCCAAGGCCACGACATAGATCGGAAAACAGCATCTCTGCATCGGTATTCCGGATGCCCGCATCGCCACAATTTCCATGTTTTTCCCGAAGTTTGCCATTGTATACATGCAGGCGAGAAGAACCGATACGGGGAGTATGAACCTGATGTTGCCTGGAAGCTTCAGCAAGAAAAATTCTATCATCGCCCGCAACGATGCCTTGTTCTCCAGCAGTTCCTTGAGATCCTCGAATATGTTGCCCATTAGAAAGAGTATGATGAACCCTGTGATCAGCGCAGTCAGAGGAATCATGAACTCCTTGAACACGTAAAAGTCCAGTATGGGCATTCGTGACCACTTTTTCCGCGGAGTAGCTTCAATATTTTTTTCCATTTACTTTTCCGGTTTCTTGTTCGGACCGAGCTTCTTTCCAAAGCAGTACCTCTGCTACATTTGAATCGTCACGCCAGAGAGGCATGGACATTGTCCTGCCCTGCCAAGTCGGAGGCATAAAACAATTTGCATAATATCGTTGCGAGACTTTATATCGCAAGGCTTGAACTCTCTTATTTTCATGTTATGTTGCAGAGCTTTGGCTTTGTATTTCTGACGAAAATGGAGATCTGCGAAGGAGCAAATGCACGGAAACATACTTCTAGGTTCAATCCTTAAAAAGCGCCCGATACGCCTGGCGCCGCACGCTGTCTTGTCCCTACTTATGCTCTTCGCCGGATGCGTCAATCAGCCGGACATACCGGACTGCATTGACAAGGACGACTACAGCTCTGCAAAGACGCCCCAGTCCAGAAGTCTCCCACAGGAATGCAAGTTTCTAACTCTGGAAACAGCCAGGGAAGTCGCGCTCGCCAACAACCCTGACTTTCTCTCTGCAAAATATTCCGTGACCGCCGCATGGGCGCGCTTCTATTCCGCATTTTCGGCATATCTCCCGTCTGCCAACGCTTATTACAATATGACCGAATATCAATACACGCCGGGCATTGACGGCAGAAATGTCTACGACATAAAGGGCGGCGGAATACAGGCGCAGTGGGTGATATTCGATGGGCTTATGACGACGATGAACGTCCTTTCTGCGCGATACCAGGCGAAGCAGTACGAGGCTCTCGACAGGGATGCCAGACGCCTTCTAATCTATGGAGTCACAACGACTTACAACAATGTGCTTCTCTCAAAGGCGCAGATTCGCATCGCACTTGAGGACAAGACCTTCAACGAGGAGCTTCTCAAGGAGGCGCAGATCAAGTACGATGCGGGCGCCGTCTCCCTCACCGACCCGCTGAACTTCAAAGTCAAGGCGAACCTGGCAGAAAGCAATCTCCTGCAGGCTCAATACAACTACTACATAAACAAGTGCATTCTCGCGGAGTTCCTAGGACTGACCGATGGCGTGATCCCACCCGATGTGGAGTTTCCGGAAATAGATTTCTCCGTCAAAAGCTTTCCAATTGACATAAGCGTCTATCTTGACACCGCTTTGCGTAACCGCCCAGACTTGGACGCATACAGGCAGGCGCTGACTTCTTCCGAGTACAATCTATGGTCAACCTACGGAGCATTTCTTCCCACCGTAACCGCCGTCGCAACTCCCATAGGCTATCAGAGGACCGACGCCGGATACAAAGGGCGCTATCATCTGAGACCGCATTCCGAGGACAAGCTCGTCAATTACGGGTTCCAGGCCAACTGGGTGCTCTTTTCAGGTGGTCAGAGAATTGCGAATCTGCGCCAGGCACAGGCGCTTCTTGCACAAAGCAAGCTGTCCCTTACAGAAAAATGGATACAGGTAGTCTCCGAGGTGCGCCAGGCTCATGAAAACTGCAAGCAGTCCTCTGCGCAGACACTCCTTTTCAAAGAGAATAACGACCTCATCAAGAAGACAAGGGATCTCGTCGAGGAGGAATACCGCGCCGGCAATACGACAATTACCCGTTTGAACGAGGCTCAGCGAGATCTCATCCAGGCGGAAACCGACCTTGTCACGTATCAAGTCGGACTTGAAAACGCAATCGCCCAGCTCAAATCCGCCACCGGTGGAGAATAACTTCAGAATTCCTGACTCGTGGAAATTGCTGTTGCAGGGATTTATCTGCCTGTGCTGGCACGCAGACAGGTCGGTCTCGGAGTCGGAATCGGAATCGGGATCGAATATTATTCCCATGCATCGATTCCGATAGCGATCCCGACCCCGATTGAAACAAATCCAACAGGTGTATTTTCTAAAAGTTGAACATTATACTATATTGGCTTGAATATTAAACATTACGATGTATCTTGCTCCATGTTT
>DYRX01000014.1:3907-28223 GCA_020718525.1 Victivallis vadensis | reverse complement strand
TGCTTGACTCGACAATGTTTTCAGCGACAGTTTTTGGATGGCAGATTGGCGGTGACTTGTATCTGATTCCAAATCACGCGCAGTCCATCATGAAGATGAACACAAGCTCAGGGGGCATGCGCGGTCTGCCTTCCTCAAGCCGCTCTCCTGCGGGAACCGCGTACCAGCAGAGATCAATGCAGGGAAGGTCGTAGACTTTGGCGTCCGCATACTTGCCTGTCGAGAATCCGGAGCCTCTTCCTGTCCCTGGCAAACGCGCCCAGATCGTCCGCTATAGTTTTTCATTTTAATAAATTCAAATTGTGAATTTATTTTCCCTGAAACTATATCAGGAATCAGTCGCTGATTCCTGCGATTGCACAATCAAGACGCAATATTCACCGGAAATAAATATTCACAGAACTACGTCGTTCAGCAAATATTTGACAACGGAAAACTGAAGATGGCTTCTGTGTCTGCAGGCCGCAATCTACTTCTTGCCGCCGGGCAATTCCGGATGCGGATAATTCTGAAGCCATTCGGCAAATCTTGCAATTTCCAAATCAAGAGGGAATACCCCGTATTTTTCATTCATTTTGACAAGGATCTTGTCTATCCGCATTTTCATGTCCTCAAATTTCTTGCCATTCATCTCGGCGCAGTCAATCTGAATTTTTGCCGAATCAAAATATGAAGTCATCGTCTTGACGGCTTCGGAGATGAAATTCTCCCTGAGAGCCTTGTCGCCAGGAAAAGACTGTTCATTGTAATATGTCTCGTCAAGTATGAGCGAGATCAAGGTCTGAATATCTCTTAAATAGGGCTTGTCAGGGGTGCAGTAAAAATTTTTCCAGGACTGAAACAGGTCTGCGATCTGAAATGGGGAGAGCTTGGTGGACTGATAATCTTTGAGTTTTGCCAGCAGTGCAAGTCGTTGTTGCGCCTTTTCTGTATAGCTGTTGAGTTTGTCTGCCGCCGCTTTTATTTTCAAGTCTTTTTCTTCTCTTGCGAGCTTCCTTCCGAGCAGGCGTGGTGCATCAATTCCCATGGATTTGTAGGGGAGAAGCTCGTAGGCGACATCACAGCGCAAAAGTTTTTCTGTCGTCTCCTCTCCGATGAAATCGTCGTCGGAAGCCATACTGTCCACGTCATGCGGGCCAGGCGATTTTAGAGACATGACCGAGTAGTCCATGACAGTGGCGCTGTCCTTCAAAAAATCTGAAAGCAGAGATGCCATCTGAAGTTCCGGCATCCAGTATAGCCCGTAGTTTCCCATCCAAATTTCGCAGAGGATTTCGGCCTTGAGTCTTTTGTCGAGTTTCTCGGAAAAAAGGAGTCTTGCTATTGCCGTCCTGCCGAAATTTATGTTTCTCCTGAGGCAGAATCCGACATAGGCCTCGTTGATGAATGTGTTTTGCCTTGCGTCGGGGCGCTCGGCAAGAAGCTCAGTCTCGAATGCGAGATGTCCGATGAAATTGTCCTTCATTAAAAATTCGTCTCTGAATTTCGCAAAGTTCCGCGCTATTGCCTCCCGGTTTTCAGCGCCGATGGAAGGATTTGAGAGGGAATTCAAATATGTCTTGGCAAGCTTTCGTGCGGAAATAAAATCCTTTTGCTCGGCTTTGGAAAGAGACTTCGCATCTGGGAGTTCAAGCTGAGAGCCAGAAACGAGATCGGGGAACGCAAGCAAGGCATAAAGGTGAAAGATCATGAGCCGCAGTGTCAAACGCCAACGAAGAGAGCAAAGCCTGGGGCATAAGCTTCCCATTCCATCTCCATTTGTCCCTTTGATTCGATTCAGAAGCGCGCTCCTACATTCCATAAAGTATCTCATAGGTGCCTTTGTGCTTTGGAACTGGAGGGCGTCTGCCGCGAAACTCAATTTCTCCTCCAATTCCTATCACAACCTGTTCATTCAAAACACCTTTGACCAGCTTGGCGAGACTAGTTTTTGTTTCGCCGCTGGCATAGTCGGATCCCGTATAGGAATGAAAAAGATTGACGAATGCGCCCTTTTTCATGTATGGCTTCAAAGGGGATGTTAGTCGTTCAAAGGACAAAAGCACGTCTGAAGAAGGAAGGAATTTAGGATCCGCCAGCAAATCAAAAAGAGGGGAGCTCGGACGCGCATAGATCATCGCATAGAAAAATGGTCCATTTTGCGCGCATAGAGCCGGCATTTGACTGCTTGAACCGGCAGGCGGATTGTCTGGTTCGGAGCAATTGACGCGAGTGCCAAGACCTATGCTTGAAAAGGTGGAAACAGACGCAGGCTGAAGATTGTTCTTCGATAGAAAGTCAGCCAGCTTCGCGATCTCTGGCACGGGGTCAATTTTGCCGCACCTGTCCCGCTGAACTCCGCAAAAGCCCTTGATGACCGGATTCTTTCCGCAATTCGAATATTGCTCTGCCATAGCATCTGCGGCATTTCTGATCCAGGCATTGATTCTGCTGAGTCGGTTCGAGTCATAGAAATTGCAGACCACAATATGCACACCAGGCATTGCAAGTTCGCTTCGCCACAAGCCCTTAATTTTTATGATAGGATCGATTTCGACCGGTCCAGGCGGCAGGACAATTGTCTTTACGAATTCGCCAGTGCAAACGATCCAGGAAACCTCGCCCCTTTTGATCACGGGGCTTTTTGCACGATGAAGAATATCAGTGTCCTCTACTTCCGTCCATACGCTAAGGTCGTCAGAACGCTTGCTCGCCCTGATTTCTCCGGTATCGGCAGTGAGCTTCATATCCTGGGGCCTAGTTTCGAGAATTGCGATGTGCATCGAGTCCGACTGCACCTCGAATATCTGAGACTTGGAGGTTCGTCCGGGGGAGATCACATTGCACGTCACCTTTTCCTTGATGGCAATCCCGTCTTCAAGTTTTTTTCCTGTTTTCTCGGACTTGATCAGTTCGAGCATGCTCTTTGCCAGATCGGCAAATTCCCCGTTCCTATGGCTTGAGAGGATTTTCTTGTATTTCTCCTCCGCCTCCTTCATGTTTCCGTCGCAATATTCGGAAAATGCCAGGGAATTGAGAGCATTAGATGCATACGGCGAGGAAGGATACTTTTTCAACAGACCAGCGAGTATCTTTCTGGATTCTTCCGTTTTCCTGCGGTCCCCCTGAAGAATGCTTGCCTCCCTGAAAAGCGCGACCGGAGCGTATTCGCTTTTCGGATATTGACTTTGAACAAACTGAAATTGTCTGAGGGCATCTTCATTGTTCTGCATCATCCTGAAGAGCTCTCCAATTTCCAGATTGACATACGCTTCCTGCTCAGGGGAAATCTCAGGAAATTGAGCCTTGTCCAAAAGGAGCTTGAAAAGATATCCTGCCTTTTCAAAGCGGCGGCTTTCCAGATATGCGTCGGCAAAGAATATCAAGCTGGCGGACTTCTTGTCTCCCTTGGCTATCAGTTCAGGAAAAAGGACTGGGGACGCGCTTTGCTTGCACTGCTCAACAAGATAAAAACTATGATTAGGCAAATCGCTGTCTGCGGATTTGATCGGATTCTCGGCTATTTCCCGCATATAGTGTTCCTTGGCCTTGTCAAACTCGCACCTGAAGTGGCGGATCATGGCGAGGCGAAAGTTCGAATCGGCAAGAATTTCGTTCGGGGAGACTCCTTTTTCTGTTGTTTTGGAAGAAATCGCCTCCGAAGCTTCGAAATGTCCCAACGCCTTGTCCTGATCGTTTTTAAATTCAAGATAAATGTCTCCGGCTAGAAGATGGGCGGAGGCAATCATCGAGCCTTTCTGATGCTTCGGAAAATATCTTTTCAGCTCCCTCATCGCTTCATCTGTTTTTTTCTGGCGATACAGAGTGAGTGCCGAATAATAAAGACTTTTTTCTGCGAGCTCATCCTCTTCGTAGCTTGAGACGATCTGCTGAAATATTGCATGGGCCTCCGCAAACTGCTCTTGGGCAAAGAGTTTCATCGCCTTGTTGAAAAGATTTTGCGCGTTGACAGGGAGGCTTTTCTCCTTCGCTTTTTCAAAATTCGCGGAAATTCTGCGGATGGACACTGCATGTCTGGATACTTCCTCCTTTTCCGAGGAGCTCAGTGCACCGTAAAACGCAATGGCACTCTCGTAGAAATCGGCAGCTCGTGCGTATTTCTCCGAATCGAGAAAAATGTCTCCAAGCTTCTCGGAAGCAATAAGGGCGGATATCCCGCCATCGCCGCGAATGAAGGGCGAAAGGATTTCTTCGGCTTTCTGAATGTTTCCTTCCCGGGCATAGTAGAGGGCAAGAACAGATTTCAGACGCAGACCAAAGATCCTATTCCCAGCGCTCTTGTCAATTTCCTTCGTAATCGTTTCCAGAAACTTGTCTTTTTCCTCCCCACTCTCGAGCATGAGGCGGAAATATTCAATCTTCGCATTTTCTGCAACACTGTCGCTCTTATCGCGAAATTTGCTCTTGAGCTCCTTGAGCGCCTGCTTTGTCTTCCCCTGAGCAAGAATATCCTGGACATCAGGAAAAACGCTGGGCGGCATTGGCTCTGACCCCAAGCATGAAAGACAAAATGACATCAATAGAACCGTTGCAAAGGAAACAATGGTTTTCATCTCAAATCTCCTATTCTGAATTTTCCCACAATCAATCTCGAAGTATCTTCTAGCGATTGTAGCTTCGCGAATGACGACGACTGCCATAACTATTACTGCCAAAATCTGAACTCACTGTCGTCGGCAAAACTCTGTCTGGCGAATTTCTGAAAGGCAGTTGAATCCAATTGAAGCCGCCACATCGCCAACATTTGTCGCTCAGGTAAACGATCTGACCATTGTTCAAGGTTCTGAAAGATGCGACTTCACCACAGTTTGCACATCTGTATTTGACAAGGATGCTTCCAAACTCGTTAAATCCATTTGATATATTTTTGTTTTTATGAACAGTGCTTTGGACTGGATGATCGGCTTTATAGGGAGCTTGAACTTGCTGTGGTCCCGGTGTCTGAACTTCATCTCTTGTTTGACCTTTAAAAACAGCATCCCTGAATTGTGAACTAATTTTTTCTCCTAGATTGCTCGAGCCTGTCCTCGATACATCCTTAGTGCCAGAATCAAGCATAAAATACATGCATATCGCAACTGTTATAATCACTGCAACAATCACACTTTTCACAAAACCCCCATCCTTTCCACAGCGTACAGGTATTTTTTATCAGCGACTAAAATACGAGCAATCTTCGCATAAAGATATGTTTAATGCATTAAATTACAAGACAGATCAATAAAAAAAATCATACCTCGCATATTTTTCCAGTAAATGCCACGATGAATTCCTGGAGCGGAAGTCTGCAGAAAGACTTACGACTAGATTATCTGGTCTATTTGGGCGGAATTCCAATTGGTTGAGGGTAAATCGCATGAAATATTCTCTCACAAAGGCGCAAAGGCACAAAGGAAGAATGAAACTTGCCTGTCCTGGAAGGACAAATATTGGACATCAGACAGACGGACAAATCCTAATTTGCCCGCCTGTCCGTGTCCAATTCCATTGTTTTTATCTATGAAAAACAATGGCTAAGTTTCAAGCCGGACAACATTTTTCTTTACTTCGTGTGCTTTGTGTCTTCGTGTGAGATAGTGTTCAACTTTTGGGAAATGCACCCGAGCAGTTAAGAAAGGATCAGCGAACCTTCTTCGCTACAAGCGCATTCATGGCGTCCTCCTGATCTTCGATCGAGCGCACAAGCTGGAACTGCGTCCTGCATCTGTCAAGGTTGTGCCCCTCTCTCTTTATCTTGAAATAGACGTCGCCTGAAAGATAGTCTGTCAGAAATCTCAGACCTATTTCATAGGTGATCAGCTTGCCGCTGAATGCGAGATTCGCAACTTCGTCCTTGACCAGGAAGCTTCCCGCGCCGTCAAGATACCCGTTCACAAGTGCCTCGAACATAGGCATTTGCATCCGGACTTTTGACAGATCCTTTTCGTCTTCAGCCGCAGGGCTTGTGCTTGTCCTGACAAGATCGCCGAAGTCATAGAGCGCCAGCCCGGGCATAACGGTGTCAAGATCAATCACGCAGACGCCTTTTCCGCTTGCGTCGTCTATGAGGACGTTGTTGAGCTTTGTGTCGTTGTGGGTAACGCGTTCCGGGATGAGGCCGGCGGCGTTCAAATCGAGCAGTTTAGACGCCATCTTTGCTTTGGAGAGGGCGAACTCAATCTCTGTTTTTGCTGATGCCGCCCTGTTCGCGCTGTCGGCTTTCAGTGCATTCTCGAAGTTTTTGTAGCGCTGTGGGGTGTTGTGGAAATTGGGGATTGTCTCCTCGAGTCTGGAACCGGGCAGATCAACGAGCTCTCCCTGGAATTTGCCGAATGCCTTTGAGGCTTCGTAGGCGTTCTCACATGTTTCAATGATGTCGTATGTCTTCGCCTTTTCGACGAAGATATAGGCTCTCCAATAATTGCCATCGGGATCCTGGAAATATGGCTTTCCGTTTATCGCCGGAATTACATATAGCGCACGTCTTGTCGAATCCGGATCGGAGCCTATCTTCGAGTGTATATGCTTCGTGACCCGGCTGATGTTGTCCATGAGGAGAGGCGGGTTCTTGAAAATATTGTGATTGATCCTCTGGAAGATGTATCTCATTGACGATCCGCCCTGGGAGACGGAGACCGCATATGTGTCGTTTATGTGCCCCGAGCCGTAGGGCGTTGCTGAAACAAAGTTGCCTAGTATCTGGAAATTCGGAAAAATCATCCTCAAATCATGCTTGCATTCGGAACTCATTGTCCTGCCTTTCAGAAAAGTTTTGACGGATACGCGCCGCTGTCCACAAGCGACTTGATGCTTTGAACGACGGAAGCCTTGTCCTCCTTGTATGTGATGCCGAACCAGGGATCGGGACTGCTCATGACCTTCACACGCGCAAGCTTCCTCGATATAAGTTCGCTGACGACCGAGGGGATGAAGAACTCCGATTTCGGACTGCCTATCTCCTTCGAAAGAAATTCGGAGAACATCGTTTTCAGATGTCCAAATATTGACGGGGTGAAGCCCCACATGTTCATTGAAACAGTCTCGTCCGCCGTCAGAGGATGCTCCGTCCCGTCCTTGTCAATGTATTTCGCGGCACCGTTTCCAGCCTTCTCGATATGGGTTCTCTCGACTACATCAAGGAGATATCCATTATGGTCGCAGGAGCATACTCCCCTCGAGACAAATCCGTTCTCGGACAGCGTGTTTCTAAGGATGAAGCCCGTCATGCAGTAGTCCGCCATGGCTCCGTCTTTTGCGTTCACAAGTCTTTCATGCATAAGGCGATAGCCAGCTCTTCCGTAATAGTCGTCAGCATTTATGACAGCGAAGGGGACATCCACTTTATTTTCAGCGCAGAGGATGGCATGTCCTGTTCCCCAGGGCTTTTTGCGGTCGGACGGGACCTTGAACGGAGAAGGAATCATCGAGATTTCCTGGAACGCGTAGTCAACTTCGATATGTCCAAGATATTTGGACGATACGCATTCCTTGAAATCCTTCTCGATGTCTTTCCTGATCAGAAAGACGACTTTTCCAAATCCCGCCCTGATCGCGTCGAAGACCGAGTAGTCAATGATGATTTCGCCCGATGGTCCGACGGGGTCAATCTGTTTTAGCCCTCCGTAGCGGCTTCCTATTCCGGCGGCGAGCACCAGCAGTGTTGGCTTCATGAAATTCTCCTTAGTATATTTTTGAAATTTTTACGGCAACGTCGTTTTTGAAATCGTCAATCTTCGCCAGGATAAAGTCGGAGACCGACAAGCTTTTATTCTCTACAAGCGGCATGAGGTCAATGGCGAAAGTCATGGAGTCGTACTTGTCAGTTCCATGGGACTCGTGGAAAGTCGCGTTCGCCAGGCGTCTGCCTTCAGCCGCAAGATCATAGCGTTTTCCGCCGCTGATCTGGGAGTCGAAGACGCCCAGGAGAGCCGAGGACAGATTTCTGCAATGGGGCAGTGGGAGGACGACCTTGTCGCCGTCCGGGAGCCAATCCAAGTCCCTCCAGACCTCGCATCCATAGACTTTTTCAGGAGAGAAGATGCCCGAGCATTCGCGTATTGCCTCAACTGATCTGAGAAGGGTTGCGACATGAGTCTCGTGCTTGTCCGCCGGATTGTGAAGGTAGATTGTTTTTGGTCTGCAAGCCTTGAGGATCTCCACAAGATCGCTGCGAAGCCTCGTCTCCTTTGGATTTTTTGCGTGTGAACTCGGGTGGGCAAGCTGAATCTGCGCGGAATATTCTCCGACAAACGCGGCCTTCCTCTGTTCCTCCCTGCGGACAGCCTGCATCTCCTTGTCGCTGTAAGATCCATAGATTCCGCTTCTGGGGCTTCCCGCTCCGTTCGTCACAATCACGCTTGTGAACCAGAGATCTTTTTTTCCAAAACATTCATATATTCCGTGCGAGGCGAAAATCTCGGTGTCGTCCTGGTGCGCGGCAATGCATAGGTGGGTTGTCCTTGCCATTGCGTCCGCCACTGGCTTTCCGTCGGGAATGAAAACGTCCGCTTCGTCCATGCTGAATTTCATAGTTTGTCAAATCCTTAAACTGCGTTTTCCAATTCTTTGGGGAGCTTCGGCACACGGACAGCCTGTCCTCCGTTCCGTATTGATTCGGCGCCGCAATAGCCTGTCGCGACGCTGTATCTCGATGCGACTGGAGAAGTGAAAGGCTTCTTGCCGAGCAGAAGATAGTCCAGGAAGCCCTTGACGATCTTCTCGTCCGATCCGCCGTGTCCGCCAGCTTCCATCGGTATCTTTATCGTTTCGTCGCCGTGGAGCCTGAAATGATCGCGTCTTTTATTCCACAGCTCTATGCTCAACTCTTCCCCGCTGTCTCCATAGTTCTCGATGCGCCCCTTTGTGCCTATGACCGTGTAATTCCTGCACGAGTCAGGCGTGAAATGGCACTGCAGATACGAGCAGAACACTCCGTTTTCAAGGCGCATGAGAATCATATTCTGATCCTCGATGTCAATGACAGGGCTGAATCCGCTCTGCTCGAGAGGCGGCCAATGGCTTGCATCGAATTTTGAAATTCCCTTTTCGGATGGGCTCCTCCGCGGGCAGGCGTCGTAGAGCGTCAGTCCGCCCATGCCCGTGACTGTATCAGTGTAAGATCCTGCCAGCCAATGAATTACATCAATGTCATGCGCGCCTTTCTGCAGGAGCATGCTGACGGCGTTTTTCCTTTCCGAATGCCAGTCCCTGAAATATGCATCACCTCCATAGGAGATGAAATGCCTGCACCAGACTGCCTTTACCTGTCCTATTGCGTCGGAGTCAATCAGCTCCTTCATCTTCTGCACGAAGCTCATGTAGCGCATGTTGTGGCCGAGAAATATCTTTGCGCCGCTTTTCAGGGATGTCCTCAATATCCTGTCACAGCCGTCAGGACTCAGAGCCATAGGCTTTTCAAGATAGACGGAAATTCCCCTGGAAAGGGCGTCGCATGCCTGTTCCTCATGGCAGAAATCGGGGGAGCAGATGAAGACCGCGTCCAGCTTTTCCTTCTCGAACATCTCGACGTGGCTCTGATAGACAGGGATCTCTGCGCCAAGACGCCCCTTGAATTTTTCAGCCGCCTCCGGAGAGGGATCCGCACCTGCGACAATCCTTATTCCCTCCTCCGGGCGGTTCGCCCAAAGCGCGAGCTGTCCTCTTCCCCACATCCCGACCAGCCCAATCCTAAGCTTGTCCATTTTGCCTTCTTTCATTTTCATCTTTCCAGTGTCTATGCATGTTAAATGCGAAATTTTTCATTTCAGCTCGGGCAGGCTTGCCGCGGCGACGGCCTGACCATGGCGCTTGTTTTTTTCGTCGGGCGTGGTGAACTCGATCTTTTCGGCAAGCTCCGGAAATTCCAATTTGAGCAGTTCCCGCGCCTTGGACAATATCAGTTCGCCTCCTGCGCCTGACGTGACTCTTCCTAGTATGAGAAGCTTTTCGAGATCGTAGAATTCGGCATAGTGGGCGACTGCATATCCGAAGCAGATGCCAATGCTCGAGTAGATCTTTTCGGCATCACTGCTTCCCTTCGACATGAGCTCCTGAACATGGACCAGCCTTTCCGCGAACGGAACAGACTTCTCAAAATGAATCCCCGCGAGCTCCGCAAGCCTGGCAACGCCCTGCTGGGAGAAATACTGGACGCCACAGCCGATGTCGCCAGACCATTCGTCGCGAGGAGCGTCGTCCCGGTAGTCAATCGGCGCGAAAGCCAGCTCGTTCAGCCAGTTTGTGATGCCACCGTTTGACGAGACATATCCTGCGGCCTGGCTTGTCCCCATTGAAACGCCCAGCAGAGAGCCAGTCTTCATGGACATCGCGCCGGCAAGTGCCGTGACTTCTCCGTCGTTCACTACGACGAACGGGACATCGTTCCAGTCTTTTTTCAGCCTTTGAAAGATATTGACGACCTTGCTTTTGAACTCGGGATCTGGGACGCCTCTGAAAAGCGATGCGACACGGATCTGATTGTCAACAATGACTCCTGCGGAGCTTCCGCCTATCGCGTCAACGCGCGGCATCTTGGCGGCGGCCCTCTTCAGCGAGTCGTTTATTCCCTGGTAATGCCATTCGGGATCTTTCTGGAAATACGGATCCCATGCAACTTCTTCAGTATGAACGACTTCGCCATCAATGACCGCGGCGCATTTCCGGTCTGATCCGCCAAGATCGAATCCGATCCTGCATCCCTTCCAGTTTCCTCCGATGCGGAGCTTGACTTCGCGCTCCGAAGGAAATTCGCTCTTGTCGAGCGATTTTATTTCGATTTTGCGCCCGTATACCTTTTCGCCTATGAGTTCAGAGTCAAAGCGCCTTGCGCCCGAGTCCGAGTAGATTGCCGAAAGCTTTTCAGCGAGACTGCGGCTTCCACAGATTCCGATTTTCCATCCACCCTTCATCCAGAGAAGGAATTTGATCGTGCGTTCCAGATGCTTGAGATTGTGGCGCAGGTTTTCTTCGCTGTCAGGCAATATCCGCATCCTGTGCACCGAAACGGTGCCATCGTTCCTCTCGAGGGAGATCGCGATCTCGGGCGAATCCTTGTGCCTCTCTGCGAGTTTCGCAAATTCACGGTTCCAAAGCACTGCCGGCAAAAAATTAGGATCCAGCACAGGTTTCAAAGCAGTTTTTACTTTTATCAGTCCGCTCATCTCAAATTTCCTTTCTGTTATTGACAGCCTGTCGGATTTCGAATCAGGCTGAAGCTCTCAAAACAAGTTCGCATTCAATTTTTTCCGGACCTGCCACTTCGCCCTGCTCGCCTGTTCTGCCGGAAAGCAGGGAAAAAGCCTTCCTCCCGATTTCGCGCAGATTGAGGCGCACAGTGGAGAGCGGCGGATTTGTATATGCAGAAACGCTGATATCGTCGAAGCCGATTATCGCAAGATCCCGCGGAACCGAAATTCCGTCCGAGAGCGCTGCGTTCATGAATCCTATCGCTATCGTATCGTTCGCGCAGAGGACCGAATCAGGTCTGACACCCAGAGATTTCAATCTGAGAAATGCGGATGCGCCATCTTCGAATGAAGTCCCCCCAAAATCAAAAGCGCAGTTTTCCGACAAGGCACCCAATCCGCGCAAGAATCCTTCTCTTTTCCCCCTGTCGCTGATTCCGCCGACATATGCGGGGGAACGTCTTCCAGTCCCGCTGAAATGCCTCCCCGCAAGCATGGCGCCATGCCCTGGATCGAAAAGGACCGAACGGGCCTCTTCGCCTTTCATGCGCCCCACGACAGCGTATGGAACCGAAGACGACTTGGCGGAGGAGACTGCGAAATTCGCAAGTCGCGATCCGGCGACAACAATGACTCCGGAAATCGCGCCCCCGAAGATCAGATCCTTGATCAGCTCCGAGGAGTCGTCGTTGAGCGGATGGACAAGCACGGGGGTCTGCGCTGAGGACGCTGCTGAATTCGCCCCAAGGAAAATTTCTGAAATGAAATGGTCCGGTGCGCGCCTTACAATTTCAGGATAGAAAAACGCAACGGTGCGCACGCGACTGCGTATAAGATTTCTCGCGTGATAGTTCCCGCGGTAGCCGAAGCGCTCCGCCTCGAGCATAATTCGTTCGCGCGTTCCACGGCTTATCCTGCCGCTCGAGCCGAATGCCCTGGACACTGTCGCCGCCGATACTCCGATGCGTTTGGAAAATTCTTTTATGTTCATGCCAAGATGCGAAAATAGGATGTTGCGTAACTAATTTCGCAATCTAGCTTCCAATCGAAGCAAGTCAAGCCGGATTTTTGAAAATAATTCCATGATTTGTCAATAATTGCGACCCGACGGGGCTCTGCTTAAACGAGCCACTGCGAATCTCAGACATCTGAATCCCTGCCGCGATGAAATTGACTGGAATGTCATCCATGCATAGGGCGATTTCGGCACCCTGCAGAAAATTGCGGTACAATTTTCATTAGATAATCTGGAGCTGAGGTCTGAGGAAAGACTTACCCCCAGATTCTCTGGGAATTAAATGCAAAATTGGTTCAGGAATGCGCCGAGAGTATTTTATTTGCCGCGGCTTTGACCTTCCTTGCCGTTTCTCTGGGAGACAATATGACGGCGCGACCAGCCTGCTGAAGAAGCCATCGGATCAGCTCCTCCTCCCAGATTGATTCGATTGTGATGAGATATTCGCCGCCGGATAGCTTTTCCAGCTTCTGCGTCTTGTGGACGGGTCTTTCGGTCACGAATCTTTTCACAGTCTCGTCGCATCTTATTGTGACATTCCTGATTTCATCGTACTCGAATGGTCCGCAGTCTCCGACTGATCTGATTATCTCGTGGTCCGGGACAAAGGTCTTGTCGGTCATTTCCGCCGTCTCCATCCTGTGAAGAGCGAATGTCCTGGTTGCATTTTCTTTAAGGCAGTAGGCTCGGATGAACCATGCCGAGTCCTTGAAAGCCAGCACATGCGGTTCAATGAGTCTCGAAGACTTTTTTTCGGAGGCGCTGACGTAGGAAATCAGAACAGCCTTGTGAGTCTTCCATGCCTCGAATATGCAGTTGAATACATCTGGATTGATAGAGACATTGAGTCCTGAAGAAATCACTAGCGCATCAAGAATTGCCGAATCGAGAAAGTCGGGATTGTTGGTTGTAAGCTGAAAATCAACAGATTTGCGGATGCTGGTTCTAAGAGGCTCCGGGAAAATGTCTTCGGAAATTCTTGCCCCCAGAACCGACGCGAGCATTTCGTGCTCATCGAAGACGGGAGGGCAGGGAAAGTCCCATCCATGGTTGGACAGATAGTATCCGTGCCTGTAGTAGTCGTACTCGATCGGCGCGTCGAATTCCTTTTTAAGTGCGACAATGTCCCTGTGGATTGTTTTCTCCGTGCACTGCATGTCCTTGCTCTCGTAATAGTCCTCGTCCTGAAGCCTTTTCACGAAGGACTTGCAGTTAGGATACCTGTTTTCCTTCAGCATGGCTACAAACTTCAGCATTCTGCGCAGTTGCTTTTTTCCGCACGCCATCTGATGTCTCCAGGTTGCTAATTTCTATTTCGAAAAATGCTTTTTAAGCATGTCTATGTCCGACTCTAGCTGGGCAAGAAGAGCGCCGATGCTTTCATGTGAGTCCTGCGAAATTTTGCTTTCAATCAGCATGGCTCGCTTCTGTGCCGCGACAGCTCCGAAATTCGCCGCCGAGCCCTTGAGCGTATGGACGGAATATTTCAGCTTTTCCATCTCGCCTCTCTTGAAATGCTCCTTCATCTGCTCCATCTGCTTGGCGGCGTCCTCCAGAAAAACGTCTCTGAGCTCCTTGAATAGATCCTCGTCTCCCAAAATCCGCTCCATGAGAGCTTTTCTGTCGAAGATTGTGTTTTCATCGGCTGAGAGCTCCTCGTCGGGATGAAGCCCGGAGGCCGAATCATTTTCTTCGAGGGGCGAGGCGTATTTAGACATCGCTTTCCAGAGATCGGTTGGAGAGATCGGCTTGGAGACGTAGTCGTCCATGCCTGCGGCGATGCATCTTTCCTTGTCTCCCTTTACCGCGTGGGCTGTCATGGCAATTATCGGAATCTCGTGTCTTTTCACTTTTGAATCCGGGCTTCTGACAATCTTGCTAAGTTCGTATCCGTTCATTCCCGGCATCTGGACATCCAATAGAACTAGATCATAGTCCTTGTTTTCGAGGAGGCGAAGCGCATCGTTTCCGTTGTATGCCTGGGCGGGGGATACTCCCATTTTTCCCAGTATCGCCTTAGCAACCATCTGGTTAACTTCGTTGTCTTCGACAAGAAGCACTTTGAGATCTGGCTTAAAATGGCCAATCTGCAATTGCTTCGGAGAGGACGGGGATCCTGCTTCCGCGGAAGACTTTTCCTCTTTCATGTCCTTGTCCAGAAGTAGCGCAAGGCAATCGTATAGCTGACCCTTTTTGACTGGCTTCGACAGGACGGCATCAAAGAGTCCGGATTCCTTGAATCTTCTGCTATAGACTATTCCGGCCGAGGACATCATCACCAGACGGGTTGAGCTAAGCCTGGAGTCCTCTCTTATGAGTTTTGCGAGAGCCTCCCCGTCCATTCCCGGCATGAACATATCCAATATCGCAATCTTGTAGGGAGCGCCAATTGAAACCGCGCGATTCATCAAGTCAATGGCTGAAGAACTCCCATCTGCCTCGTCGTGTTTGAGATTGAAGGAGTCAACGAGCTTTGAGAGCACAAGCCTGTTCGTGGCATTGTCGTCAATGCAGAGGATTTTTGAATTTGAAAATGTCTGCGGAAAAACTTGTCTGGATTCCTCGGAGCTGACTGCGCTTCTAATATCTAATCTCGCCGTGAATGTGAATTTTGAACCTTTGCCTGGAGCGCTTTCAACGCAGATATTTCCGCTCATCTTTTCCACGATCTGCTTTGATATTGATAGTCCCAGACCTGTCCCTCCATACTTTCTGGAAGTCGAGGAATCCACCTGGGAGAAGGGTTTGAAAAGAAGGGCGAGCCCGTCCTGGGGAATTCCTATTCCAGTGTCCTTCACTGAGAAAGAGATTTCCGCACTGCTCTCTGTTTTTCTCATCAGCGATATGTCGAGAGAGACTTCGCCTTTTTCTGTGAACTTCAGCGCATTTTCGAGGAGGTTGGTCAGCACCTGCCTCAGTCTAGTGGAATCCCCTCTCAGGGAAAGGGGAACGTCGGAAGAGATGAATGACGCCAGTTCGAGGTTCTTTTTTTGCGCCTTGAGAGCTATGGCGTCCAGAGAGTCCTCCACGAGCTGTCTCAAGTTGAAATCATGTTTTTCCAGCTCTATACTGCCTGCCTCGATTTTGGAAAAATCCAGGATGTCGTTGATGATGAGCAGGAGGTTTTCCGCGCTTTTTTTGATTATTTCTGCGCACTGCCTCTGTTCATTGTCGAGTTTGGAGTCAAGCAGGATCCCGACCATTCCGATGACTCCGTTCATCGGCGTTCTGATTTCGTGGCTCATATTCGCAAGAAAAACGCTTTTTGCGGCGTTCGCCGACTCGGCCTCTATGGCAAGCATTTTTGCCTGGCTCACACTCGCCTCAAGCTGTCTGTTGAGCGCCTCGGTCTCCTCCTTGGCCTTTAGAAGATTCTGTTCGGCAATCTTTCTTTCCGTTATCTCGTTTGATATTGCGACGAAGCCAGAAATTCTGCCGTTCGGATCGGTCACTGGATTGAGGACAAGCTCCCATATTTTTTTAGAAGAGTCCCTGCCCAAAGTTTCGGCTTCAAAAGAGGAGACTCGCCCTTCTTTCGCCTCAGCAAGCGCCTTTTCCGCCTTGATCCTGTCCTGTTCAAGATGCCAGGAGCTGCTGAAATCCAATCCTGTCAAAGATTCAGGATCAAGCTCTTTTTTCAATATACCGTACTTGTTGACGGACAGATACTTGCCGTCGGCATCCAGCAATTCTATACAGCTTGGCGCGCCTTCCACCAAAGTCTTGTAGCGGCGCTCTGAAACCGAAATCTTCAAAATAGTCTCCTCTTCCTTGCGGCGGAGAATGAAAAAAATCGTCAACGTGATGCACACAAGCATTGTTGCGCTTATCGGGGCGAATCTTTCCTTGCATATTAGGCGGCTCCAGTCCGAAGCGTCAACGTCCATTCCAAGCGATCCCAGAAGCTTCCCGTCGCTCTTCGAATGCAGAGGAACGAGAGCAGTTACCCATTTTCCCCAGGAGTCCTCGGCAGGTCCTTCCACCAGTGGCGTCCCATTTTTCACCGCAATAAAATATTCTTTGGTGGCGTCTTCATAGGTATCACCGGGCGAGGAGAGCGGATCTTCCGGATTGGAAAAGCGATCGGGCTCGCTGTCGATAAGAAAAATCAGCGTTGCGTCATTCAGCCTCATCATGTACATGTATCTGACAATGCTCTGAGAGTTGCCGATAGCGGTAAGCCTGGCCTGAAGCTCTTTGTAGTTCTCCGAAGAGAGATCCGAAGGAGTGCCCGTCAGCGACTCGATAAGAGATGGATTTATGGCGGCGGCAATCGCCTTGACCGTGTCCAAGATCTCGTTTCTCTTTTTTTCGTCGGCGCTGGCTCCTACTATTTCTGTGATCCACCATCCCACGAAAAGGGAGGCGCAGAGCGATATCGGAAATAGAAACTTATATTTTTTCAGCCCGGTGCCAAGGTTACCTTCAGGATTTTTCTCCTGCCTCAGACTGAAATATGTCCAAAGTCCTGATCCTACCAGGAATAGGAAAAACGTCTGGACAGAGATCGCGTAGTTGGAGATAAATATGCAAATTTCCGAGCAATTTCTTGCAGGGGCGGAGCTGTGCGCGGAGGAATAGACATCAATGCCTTGCAGTATCCATGCCACTGCCAGGGACAGTCCTGCGATTGTCATGAGGCGGCTCGATTTTATCCCGTCGCCCTTGCTGGAGCTTGACAGAATGAAAAATGTAGCCAGAGCTCCTGGAATTCCTGCAATTGCAATGGATGCAAGCGCCAGTCCGGGAATGCCCCAGAGTGCGCCAAACGAGATTCCAGCCAGCACTATGAGATAGAGCCAGGCGGGATCATTGAGGCATCCGATTTTTTTGCAGAAAAAATTCCTGGCGAATTCAATCATCGAGAGTGACGAGCCAAGTATGAGAAGAAAATGCGTGTAGTTGAAATAATATGAACTGGGGATGGAAAAAAATATCAGTTCGCCCCAGCGCGAGAGCCCCAGCAGAAAAGCGGAAAGCGCCAGCCATTTCCAGTGGATTCTTTCGTTACCTCTCAGTATGTATGCGGAGGCCGAAAGGAAAACCAGAGAGAATCCGTTTAGAAAGAGAATATAGTCGGCCTGACTTTCAAGAAATGCGCCCAAAATAACGTCTCCCATTTTGTGGAGCCTGCGACGCAAATGCCGGGAATCGCCTCTCCTTCGTCAAAATCACGCCTTCTCGCCAAGTATTCCTTCATAGTTTTTCTCAAGGCAGTCCGGACAGAGGCCGTGCGAAAATTTAACATCCGTGTGGCGCCCCAGGTATTCGTCAATCTTTTCCCAGCTTTCCCTGTCTGTTCGAATCTTACCGCATTTCATGCAGATTGGAAGTATTCCTCTGAGATGCTTGATCTCGTCAAGCGCCTTCTCGAGTTCTCTCACTCTGTCCTCCAGATCCAACTGCAGTGTGATCATTTTTTCAGCCGTCTTGAGCGTAGCCCTCATCTCCTCCACGTTGTAGGGCTTTTCAAGATAGTCGTTCGCTCCCGCTCTGAGGGACTCGATCACATTTTCCTTGCTCAGGTTCGCGGCTGTGGCAATTATTATATAAGGAGGAATCTTGAAGTCCATGCTTCGGAGCTCGCGGCATGCCTCTATGCCCGAGATGCCTGGAAGATTCCAGTCCATAACGGCAATTTTTATGAATCCGCCCCGCAGAATTTTAAGAGCCTCAGCACCGTCGTCAGCGACTACGACGTCATAGCCGATCTTTTCGATTATCGCCCTGAGCATTTTTTTTGAAAAGACATCGTCTTCAACTGCCAATATTTCCATTGCCGAATCCTCGTATTGTATAGAAAAATCCAATTTGTTTCAAACGGAAGCAGTACCGAAGCTCAAAAGAAATAAACTACGCGCGTCAATATAACAGACCGGCGGACGTAAATCAAGCGGAACTGTCAAAGCACAGCGATAAAGAATGTCAGATGTCCGAAGCTCCGAGATTTTTCAGTCGCACTTTTTTGCCGTTTTCAGCCGCAACGAGGCTACGTCCCTCAGCCACTCCGCGGCTAAAAAAGTGCCACTTTCAATTTCTCATTTGCTTTTTCGTGCTGTGTCTGTATTCAGGCATTTCATTGTCCGGGAATCTCTTACAATCATGTATCCGCCTGAAAATGCGATTGGTCCCCAGGCATCTACACCGTCGAGGATTTTAGCCTGATGCAATGGTTTGAAAGATTCGGCGCTGGCCTCGATGCAGTGAAGAATTCCGTTGTCGCTAAGAACAAAGAATTTGTCCCCGATCAAGATGTATGGACCAAGCCCGAATCGGTAATTTTTTCCGCTCGACCAGATTATTTTTTTTGGATCGGAGTAATGCGCGCAGACGAACTGGCCGGCGAGTCCGCCAGCATCCTTGGGCATGACGGCATAGATATGTCCATCGTGAAGTATCGGCGTCTGCTGTTCGGAGGAAATCCCCTTTGAAGGAGAATATCTTTCAAGCGTTTTCACTCCGAATATTCCATCCTCGCAGTTCAACTGCAGAAGAATGGAGCCCGCGCCATATCCTGCCGTCACGAGAATTTTGCCCTCGGGCAGGGGCAGAGGAGAAGGAGCGACAACTTTCTGATTGAAATCTTCCGTCTGCCAGAGGATTTTTCCTCTGTCTACAGAATCTGCCGAGACGCCGCAAACGCCGCCGGATGCGCAGTAGATATAGAAATTTGTCTTAGCAAAATTCATGGGAACAATTGAAGAATGCGACATTTTCCATGCTCTGCTATTGGGCGTCGTCCACAGAATTTCTCCGCTTGCGCAGTCGGATCCGAACATTAGAATGTCTTTCCCGACTGGCGCGATCACTGCAACGCCATTGTCTATGATCGGACACTGCCCCGCATACCATCCAGGGATTTCCGTACCGAACTCGGAGACGAGATCCTTTGACCATAGGAGCTTGCCATCAAGGCGGCTAACGCAAAAGACATGTCCTTCGGGTCCCAGGGCAACAGCATAATTTTCGTCTAACGCGGGGACAGTTCTTGAAAAACCATGGTTTCTTTTAAGGTTGAGATGGTGCCATCTGCGCCAAATTTCTGCGCCATCAAGCAGTGAGAATGCTCTCAGAGCATCGGCCTTTTCATCCTCGATGTAGTCGAGCAGATAGACTTGCCCATCCCAAATTGCGGCGGCGGCGTGTCCCTCGCCAAGAGGCTTTTCCCATACAAGCTCAAACAAATTCGGATCAAGCGCAAGCTTGTCGTAGTCGGGAAGAATGTTGTCTCTTTTTGCGCCGCGGAACTGAGGCCATGGAAGAGAGCTCGAAGTTGGAGTCAGATTGGCAGTCTGAGCACCTGATCCCGAAAAATATTTGAAGAATTCGGAGATTTTTATCTTTGAGGAAGCGCATGACGCAGAATTTGCCCTGGCGAACTGTTCGGGTCCTTCGCCGTCTATGCCAGGAACGCCTTTTTGGATTTCTTCAGACTGATCATTCAGCAGAGAAGCGAGGGAAAGAATGAACGCAAGCGCGGAAAAGGCTCCAAGAATGCAAAAAAACACAAAGGAAAAGGAAGCCGTTCTGCGCTTTGATTCCAAGTTCACTCCGCGACTGCGAGCTGAAACTCCTTTTCGAGCCGTTCTATCATCGCCTGCTGATTCTTAGTGATGTCCTCTGGAAGAGTTCTGCTCGTTACGACATGCCCGTCGGCGTACACGATGTTGTATCCGCCGGGATGCGGCTCAGGCGCAGACCTCGAGACACAGCTGAATTCCACCAAAATCCAAGTCTTGGAGGGATCAGGCGTTGACTGCTTCCCTGAAAGAGTGTCGTTATAGACCCAGGTCAGGCCTTTTTCCTTCAGCTTCTCTGGCATTGCCGGGCAGAGCCAGACTTTGTCGCCCCCAAGCTCTTCGGCCAGAACAACGCGTATGCTGTCTGCGCCGCTCTTGGGATTTTCCGGAAAAAATGCGGCCTTCGGATATTCGCCATTGCTGAGATGATAGGAGACGATCGCGGCACCGACCTGTCTCATGTTGTTCATGCACTCCGTTTCTACCGCCTTCTGCTTCGCCCTTACAAAGGCTGTCAGCGGAACGCTCGATATGATCGCAGAAACTGCGAGAATTTCAGTCAGAGTGAAAAGTGAAGAGATTCTCGATTTAAACCCGAAACGCGTCTTTTTCATTTTTGTTTCCCCTTTTCGTTTGACGAAGATTTTTTAAGCCATATGAAGGCACCATGAGATTCGGACGCCTTTTTCAGCATTTCAGCTCTTTCCGGTCCTTCGCCTGCGCTTTCCGCGAGCGTCCAATATCCAAGCCCTTTGAACGGAGCTGAGACGCGCACGGCCCCGTCCGCGAGCACCCTGCGGGCTTCGGAATAGAGCATTGCCGAAGAGAACAGCTCAATGTAGTCTTCGAAAGCCTTCGTTTCAAGCCCCTGCGAGTAATTAAAATCGTTGCGCGCCAGGCTTCTCCACTTCCTTTTTGCCTCGTCCTTTCTGCCGGACAAGTGCAATGCCGCGGCGATCTCGAAAGCGATGATCTTTCCACTGAAGGAATCTTTTGCAGAAAGTTTTTCCGCCTCTTCGAAAAGCTTCGTAGCCTGATCATAGCTTGCAAGCGTCATCTCGATTCTCGCCAAAGATGAGAGCGCCTCGATTCTGACACCCAGCTCGGATTGGGCGGAAGAAAGGCTTTCAAGCTCGGTAAATGATTTTTTTGCATCATTTAAATTGGCGGACGCAAGCTCATTTCTTGCCGAGGCAAGAAGCAGATCCAGACTATCCGCGGAGCTTTTCCCTCCCCCCTCCTTAATGTTTTTGAGCTCTTTTTCCAGGGAGATCGTCTTTCTTTTTGCCGCCACCGCCTCGACATCTGAAACATGCTTGAAGTAAATTTTTTCGAAAATTTTAGGTCTGAACGCGATGAAATATGCGAAAAGCGCGATGGTCATAAGAATTGCGACGGTGATTGAAACTGCCGCGTTTCGCCTGAGCATCCGCTCCCATTTCTCGGCGGGGCTCAGCCTTCTCACTGAAACCGGCCTTCCCTGCCTGCAAGCCTCCAAATCTGACCGGACATTTGAAATGTCCTTGTAGCGGAGGGACTTTTCCTTTTCAAGCATGCGTGCCAGCACGGCCTCCAAATTCCTGCTTGCATCCTTGCGGTGGTGCCTCAGCGGCTTTGCATTTTCGGAGCAAATTACTCTAAATATCTCCGGCAGAGGCATTTCATTTGATATCTGGTATGGAAAATGCCCGCAAAGAAGCTCGTAGGAGAGGAGTCCAAACGAATATATGTCCGACTGCTTAGTCGGATGCGCGTCTCCGAATCCGCATTGTTCGGGGGACATGTATCTTGGTGTCCCCATTATTGAACCTGTCATTGTCATTCGCTCGGCAGTCTCCGTCTTTGCGAGCCCAAAATCTGCAAGGAGAGGCTGATTGAACTCGTTTATAAGGATGTTTGCAGGCTTTACGTCTCTGTGGAGAATACCTTCCTTGTGCGCATATTCGAGGGCACTGGCGACGGGTATAAGCAGATCCAGCGTCTCCTCTATGCTCATGTATCCGGCGGACAGATCCCTGAAAGTCCTGCCGCCCTTCACAAGCTCCATTGCTATGTAGTAGCTGTTCCCGTCCTGTCCTGTGTCATAGACGGTTATTATGTTGGGGTGCTTTCTCAGCTTCTTCGATGTTTCCGCTTCAGAAAGGAATCTGCGGATTTCCGTTCCGGAAATGAAGGGGGTGACCGTCATGATTTTAAGAGCAAGCTCGGATCCGCCCGCGTCTTTGGCTCTGTAGACCATTCCACTGCCGCCCATGCCGATGAATTCTAGTCTCTGATATGGACCAACCTCTCCTAGCTGAATCTTGCGCAACTGCGCGTCACTGCTGGCCAAAGTCCTGTCGCAGGCTTCGGCATTTTCAGTCGGATCATTCTTGAATTCAGACGAATTTTCCTGCATATTCCGATGCGATTTCCTTTATTTCTTTTTCGCCAGGCATTGGGCAGACTCTTGAAAATTCTTCCGGAGTCTCCGCAAAAAACTCGAGATTCTTCCCGCTGAAAGGAGATCTGAAAACAAGAACTGCCGCATGCAGCGCCTGCCGCCCAATGACAAGTTCTGATCGGTCTTTTTCAGTCATTTTACCCTCGATGAAGCGCAGATAGGCAGTCTCGTCTTTGCCATAAAGCTTGTCTCCGACTATCGGATACGAAAGAGAAAGCAGTGTCGCCCTGATCTGGTGCGTCCTGCCGGTGAATGGCACCGCGGCGACTGCGCTAAAAGCTCCCGAATGTGTAAGAAGGCGGAATTCCGTCTCGGCTATTTCGCCTCCGTCGCCAGGAGACGGATTTGACGACGCTATGAACGCCCTTTTTTTCCTGACAGGACTCTTTTCGTCCTGGCAAAGGAATCCCCTTGCCAAAACGCGATTGGGAAAGCTTCCGTGAACAATGGTCAGATAAATTTTTGCGATTGGCGCGTTTTCCAAGGCGAAAAGCTCCGCCAGCTTCGACGCCGAGCTCTTGTCTTTCGCAGAGAGCACAATGCCGGAGCTTTCCCTGTCAAGCCTGTTCACAATGAAAACTTCTCCGAAACGCTCCCTGAGCGCGAACCAAAGAGTGTTTTTGAAATATGCTCCGGCAGGATGGCAGACAAGATTTGCCGGCTTGTTTACAACGAGGAATTCCTCGCATTCGTGAAGAATTTCGAAGCCGGGTGCCTCCTCTGCAAGTTCGCGTTCCTCCTTCGGACGGTAGCTTATGCGGTCAGAGTCCCTTAAAATGCTGGAGCTGTCAGTCTTTCTCCCATTCAGCAGAAGTTGTCCGTCCTTGATCTTTTTCTGCCACTGGCTCCTTGAATGGTAGTTGAATCTCTCTGCGAGAAAAGAGTCAAGCCTGCGCCCAGAATCGGAAGCATTGACGATGGTTTCAGATTTTCGCGTCGCATCCATGCTTTTCACCTGAAATTCTGAGGTGAGGCACTATAGTCTGAAATTGGGATTTGGGCAACAGCCCCTAAACATTTTTTCTGTTTTAAACGCAACAAGAAGCTCGGATATTTGAGCTTTGCCGACAAGATGCTATATTCCCTGGCATGAAATTCACTGAATATGCAAGAAAAGAGCTGAAAATAGCCTGGGTAACCGCTTTTGCCGCCGTTCTGGCAGGACTGCTTGTCGCCCGTTTTTGGGAAGCCTCTGTGGGGCTGACCATCTCTTTGCTATCCTTTGTCGCATGGATCGCGTACATTCTTTTTTTCAGGGATCCCGACAGAACTGTTCCCGAGGATCCCAATCTTTTTTTAAGCCCAGCCGATGGTGTGGTCAAAGACATAGAACTGGTGACAGCTCTGCCTGAAAACGCCCATTTCAGGGACGGAAACGCGCTTAGAATAGGGATATTCCTCTCCGTGTTCGACGTTCACATCAATAGAGCCCCGTTCGACATGGAAGTTGTATCTGCCAACCACAAGGACGGCAAATATCATGATGCCAGGAACCCGGAGGCTATTGACGAGAACGAGTCTCTGGCACTGTATGGCACGGTGGCAATTGACGGAGAAAATTATCCTGTTGTTGTGAAGCAGATCTCCGGCGCAATTGCAAAGAGGATAGTGTGCGAGGCGGCTCCCGGCGACAGACTGCTCAAAGGTCAAAAATATGGGATGATCAAGTTTGGTTCAAGGACAGAGCTTTACGTGCCTGCCAAGCCGGAATTTGTTCTTCTGGCAAAAATTGGAGACAGGGTATACGCAGGATTGACACCCTTATTGAAATACCAGGAAAGGGACGGCCAATGATAAGAAAGCGGGTGCAGATCTTTCTTGAGAACAACAAATGGCTTAAAAAAGTTCCAACGACGCTCACCATATGCAATTCCCTGTGCGGCTTTGCGGCGATCCTTATGTCTTTGCACGTGTACAGCAACGACAAATCGGATCCTGCCAGAGTGCTGGAAATATGCGCCTGGACTGTGCTGTTCGCGATGGTATTCGACGTACTCGACGGATTCACTGCGAGGATATTTCATGCGACAAGCCTTCACGGCCTGCAAATGGATTCTCTTTCTGACATGGTAACTTTCGGTGTCGCACCCGCCGTCATTGTGGCAGTCATGGCGCACCGCTTCAGAGATCTCAGCTCCTTTGACTACTACATAGTATGGAGTCTTTGCGCCTTTTA
>DYRX01000014.1:0-3807 GCA_020718525.1 Victivallis vadensis | reverse complement strand
AGCGAATCCGAATCGGAAGCGGCACCGAGCAAGGCCTGAACTGTCATTGCGGAAATCTTGCCTGTCGGACGCGGGCTGTAGAAGGCGTCGGCTCCGTCGAGGTCGCTTTGAAGATGGAACGGAACAACGCCGATTCCGATACCGACGGCGAGACCGACTGAGCATGGGCCGACGGATTCTCTATCGGATTGTCTCTCGTGTGTGTTTTTCTCAACTTAAGAAAATATGGGGGTGAATCATGAGAGTTCTAATCACTGGGGGTGCTGGCTTTATCGGAAGCCATTTGGCGGAGTCTCTTGTCGCCGAGGGCAAGCATGTCACTGTCGTTGATGATTTTTCGACAGGTTCGAGAGACAATGTCGCAAGCCTGGCAAATTCGCCCCTCTTCGAGCTCGTGGAAGGCGACATTTTAAACATACCAGAACTGGAATATCTGGTTTCAAGATCGGATCTTGTCTTCCATCTCGCCGCCGCGGTCGGTGTCGAGCTGGTCGTCCACGATCCGGTCAAAACAATAAGCGTCAACGTACATGGAACCGAAAGGATACTCACCGGAGCAGGAAGGCGCAAAACAAGAGTTGTTATCGCTTCGACTAGCGAGGTCTATGGCAAGTCGGAGAAAGAATCATTTTCGGAAAAGGACGATCTGCTCATCGGTCCACCGAGCCACTCGAGATGGTCATATGCATCGAGCAAACTCCTCGACGAATTCCTGGCGATGGCATATTTCAGGTCGCTCAAGCTTCCAGTCACGGTGGTCAGGCTTTTCAACACGGTAGGGCCAAGACAAATCGGACGCTATGGCATGGTGCTCCCGAGATTCGTCACAAAGGCGCTCAAGAATGAGCCGATAGAAGTCTATGGCGACGGAGAGCAGTCGAGATGCTTCTGCCATGTTCTGGACACCGTAAGGGCTCTGAAAGGACTCTCGGAGGAGTCAAGAACTCGCGGGCGGGTCTTCAACATAGGCAGTACCGAGCAGATATCAATCAACGGCCTTGCAGAACGAGTCATAGCAAGAACTGGCAGTTCCTCGACAATCAGGCACATCCCCTACGAGGAGGCCTACGAGCCCGGATTCGAAGACATGAGACACAGGCTTCCAAATATCTGCGAAATTCGCAACATGATAGACTGGGAGCCCAATTACACGCTTGATCAGATCATTGATTCGACTGCGCTCCACATGAGGACCAAGCAATGAGTTTCCCTCCGAAAACCAGCGTTTCCGGGAGGATTATCTCCGTCCGCGAACTAGATTGGACTTGATAATACTGATATGAAAAGAAAAGGCAGGCTTTACTACGTCGGACTCAATCTTGTCGTTCCGGGGCTAGGTCAGCTCGCGAAAGGCTCATACCTGAGCGGACTGCTCTTCATGGTCTCCTCCCTCTTATCCGCCGCCTGGGCGATATGGCTTGTCGTTCAACCGCTGTATCGGAACATAAGAATCATGCTCGAAGGCGCTGAAGAGCAAATTGCCCCTCCAGACATCAGAAAATTTCTCTTCTGGATCTTAATTCTTATTCTGATATGGTGCGCCAGCATGCTTGAGATACTGCTGAATGTTCCGAAGCCAAAAGATGACGAGCCTGCAAAATGAAGAGGAATCTGGCAGACCATAGAGGCAATTCGATCGCGAATAAGACGCGTAAATATTCACTGAACTACGTCGTTCAGCAACTCTTTACATCTTTTTTTAATTTTCCGATCTTCCTGGCTATTTTTTTCCTGGCAATGCAGGGATCCTTCTGCGGCTCTCTTTACGCGGAGGAAAATGTCCTGAGAATGAGCGCAGGAGGAAGGATCAACACGCTTGATCCAGCCATGGCGGACGATTTGGTGAGCGCATACATCGCGGGGGCAACTTACGACACATTTCTTCAATACGACTACCTCGAGAGGCCTTACAAGCTCCTTCCTTCCGCTCTTGCGCGCATGCCCGAGCAAAGCGAGGATCTTCTGGAGTACAAGCTGACGCTCAGAGACGACCTCTATTTTCAGGACGTAGATTGCCTTGCCAATCTGCCTCCCGCTCAAAGGAAGGCGAGCGCCAGTGATGCGATTTTTTCGATTCTCAGAGTTGCCGACGCAAGAGTGCATTCGCCGGGATTCTGGCTCATCCGCGGGAAGATTCGCGGCATTGACGCCTTCAACGAATCCAGTTCCCGTGCTGAAAAGGGCGACTGGTCAATATACGCCAAATCCTGCGAGGGCCTGGAGCTGATTGACAGCAATACCTTCGTCATAAAGCTTAACAAACCGGATCCGAGATTTCTCTACTGCCTTGCCATGCCGTATTTGGCGATCGTCTCGGAACGGGCGGCAAAGCATCACGCAAATGATCTTTCCGGAAACGCGGTCGGATCGGGTCCCTTCAAAGTCCTCGACTGGATGCGCGACTATCGCATCATCCTCGGGAAGAACCAGGAATACAGAGAAGAGTTTTTTCCTTTGGCTGAATCTGTGGACGACAGAGACAAAAAACTGCCTCTGCTCGATAAAATCGAATGCTATCTGGTCAAGCAGGCTCTTTCCGGATGGCTTCTTTTTCTTCAGGGAAACCTGGACATAAGCGCGCTGGACAAGGACAATATTGACGCTGTCGTAGGGAGCGATTTCGCCCTTTCTCCGGCTCTGCAGAAATTTGGGATAAGGCTCGTGAGGGTGCCTGAACTGCAGATCAATTATGTGGGCTTCAATTTTCAGGATCCGGTTTTGGCATCAAACCACCTTTTAAGAAAGGCGATAAGTCTGGCGTATGACACCGACAAGAGAATCGCCCATTCAGGCGGGGCACTGCTTCGGGCGCAGGGCCCCCTGCCCCCGGGCGTTCCCGGCAGAAATCCGGAATTTGTGAACGCCTGGTCAAAATACGATCCCGTCAGGGCGGCGGAACTTCTTGCAGAGGCTGGATACAAGGATGGAATAGATCCGGAAACAGGCAAGCCGCTCGAGTTTGACTTTGATCTTGGAGACACTACCCCCTACTACAGACAGCTCGCTGAGTTCATGGCGGACGACATGAAGCAAATTGGCATCAAAATAAATCCGATTCTAAACAATAAGCCAAGATTCTTCCAAAAGCTGAAAGAGGGGAAGACGCAGATTTTCAGGCTTTCCTGGATTGGCGACTATCCGGACGCCGAAAATTTTCTCCAGCTTTTCTACGGATCAAATGCGGGCTCCTGCAACAGGTCTTCATACTGCGACAGCAAGTTCGACGAGATGTTCAGGGAAATTCTGCCAATGCCTGACTCTCCGGAAAGAACAAAAAAATATGAGCAGATGGTGGAATACATATGCGGGCAATCCCCCTGGATATTCGAGTCACATCCGACATCCTTCCGCCTCCTGCATGGCTGGCTGGAAAACTACATTCCCCATGACTACGCCTGCTCACAGTGGAAATATCTTTCCATAAATCAGGCGGAGAAAAATGAATTGCGCCGCTCCTTCTCCCCTCTTAAAATGGAGGAGCTCAACAGCGGGATAACCCGCTGAAAAGCCTAGCCCAAATATCGTTCCAAAACAATTTCATACTTCTGAGTCGTATCGGAAAATTTATAATCTTATGAAAAATTCACATGTTGGATTTGTTTCAATAGGGGTCGGGATCGCTATCGGAATCGGAGTCAATGCATGGGAATAATATTCGATCCTGACCTGCTTGCGCGAGCGCGCAGGCAAGTCCCGATTCCGACACCGAGACCAACCTGTCTGCGTGTTCCCACAGGCAGATAAATCCTGACAAGGGAGAGGTGCCTTCGGCAGTAGTATGCCACTTTCGCCGAAAGTGGCTCAGGA
>DYRX01000177.1:2463-8809 GCA_020718525.1 Victivallis vadensis | reverse complement strand
TTTTTTATAATTTTCGTAATCGTAGTCGCTATCGCTATCAGCGGAGCGCTAATCGTTAAATTTGTAAACCCGATTACGATAGCGATTACGACAACGATAGCGAGTCTTGGAACGTCCCTGCGCAGGCGGTTAAATTTCGCCTTCTGAAATGAAGGTCCTATCTTTCCGAGGAGCGCGCATAAATAGCGCGGGTTGAAAGTGATGCCGAATTTTCAACATTGATATTTATTATTATCATTGCAAATAGTATATTATTATATATACTTGCATACATGATGATAGCTAATATATTATTGAAAAGAGTTTGTGATGGGAAGAAAACTGACAGGAGACGAGCGGACGCTGGACGATGCCCTCAGGCTTTGCAGAAATGCCGCAATCGTGCTGCGCATGGATGAAATTCCAGTCAATTTCAGTTCAGTATGCCGCTTTCGCCGAAAGTGGCACGAGGCTCTTTCGGCGAAAGAGCCATACTTCATTCCGCAAGAGGACCTAAACACCCAGCTTAACGGCTACCCGCCTTGATTGTGCAATCGCAGGAAACTATTGTGTCATTTACTGGAAAAATATGCGCATGTCGGGACTGTCCACAGGCTGGCGAAAAGGCACGGATGGAAAAAAGTTGAATCGGAAAATGGATCGGCTGTCTGAAAAATGTCGTAAAACATTTCCCACAGGAATCAGCGACTGATTCCTGATATAGTTTTTCAAGGAAAATAAATTCATAATTTGAATTTATTAAAATGAAAAACTGTAGTGCGCGCTCTCCCGCTGTCAACTCCCGATTCCGATTTTCCGGCAAAGACAGGGCTATTGCCTTGCCAGACTTGGATTTGCGATGTATAGTCTGAGTCAAAGAGGCAATTCTGCTAAACAAAAAAATCGGGGAATGATTCATGTCAGGTCACAGCAAATGGGCTAACATCAAGCACAAGAAGGACGCGGCGGACAAGAAAAAAGGCAAGGTTTTCTCCCGCTACACGAAGGAAATCATAAACGCGGTGAAGAGAGGCGGAGGCGATCCGAACTCGAATTCGGCGCTTAGAAATGTCCTTTCCGCGGCGCGGACGGTGAACATGCCTAACACGAACATTGAGCGAGCCATCAAAAAGGCGCTAGGCGACGACGGCTCGACAATCTACGAGGAAATCACCTACGAAGGCTATGCGACAGGCGGCATCGCCGTTCTCGCCGAGTGCCTCACCGACAACAAGAACCGCACTGCGGGAGAAATCAGGATGCTTTTCGACAGGGGCAATGGCAACCTGGCGGGGGCTGGAACGGTAACCTGGATGTTCAAGAGAAAGGCTCATTTCCTGGTCGGAGGCGAAGCGGCCAACGAAGAGAAGCTCATCGAGCTTCTGCTCGATGCCGGACTTGACAACGTCGAAATTGAGGACGGTGTCGCCCATGTCTATGGAGCACCAGACAGCTTCGATTCTATTTCAAGCGCCCTCCAGAAGGCTGGAATAAGCGTGGAAGACGCGTCAATCATACAAATTCCTGACAACACCATCGAGGTCAAAGAATCCTCCGTGGCAAGGCAGTTGATGTCCCTGATAGAAAAACTTGAAGATAACGACGATGTGAAGGCCGTCTATTCCAATGCCGATTTCGCCGATGGCGTTCTCGAGGCCGCCGCCAAAGCCTGATCTCAGATTTCCATGTCCAAAACTCAACGCCGAACACGGCAGTGAGTCATGATTGCCAAGACAAATCCGATTCCGATAGCGACGCGGTCTTTCATCGGGCAGAAACCAAGTGGTTAGTCACAGAGGAGCAAAAAACATGGGGAAATGCATAGTTGTTCTTGACATAGGAAAAACGAACAAGAAGCTGATTGTCTATGACCAGAGTCTGCATCAGCTCAAGTCTGAATATGCCGAATTTCCGTCCTTCAAGCGCGACGGAATCGAAATTGAAGACAGCGACGCCGCCTGCGCCTGGTTCGTTCAGAAACTACGCGAAGTATCCTCGGATTTTGACATCGCCTCAATTTCCGTAACGACGCATGGTGCGACATTCGCGTGCGTTGACGAAAGCGGAAATCTCTGTGTCCCAGTCATTTCTTACACAAACGATCCCGGCAAGGATTTCAACGAGCGCTTCTTCGCCAAATACGGCTCACCAGAACTTCTGCATAAAAATTTGGCGACCGCCAACATGGGGGCGCTTGCGAATCTCGCAAAAGGCATTGAGTTTGCCCGATCCCGTTTTCCAGAAGGGTTTGCAAAGACTTTCAAAATCCTCTCGTATCCGCAGTTCTTCGCCTTTCGACTCTGCGGCGTTGCCGCCTGCGACTTCACCTCTGTGGGCTGTCACAGCTATCTTTTCGATTTCAAGAGCAAAGGCTGGTCGCATGTCGCCGAACAGATGGGAATAAGAAAAATGCTTCCGGATAAACTCCGTCCGTCCTATTCGGTGCTTGGCAGAATATCGGAGAAAATAGCTTCTTCCACAGGGCTTTCTCCGGAAACTCTTGTCACCTGCGGCATTCATGATTCAAACGCATCTTATCTGCCTTATCTTGCAAGAGAAAAGAAGAAGTTCATACTCAATTCGACCGGGACATGGTTCGTCACGATGTCTCCCTCTGCCGACATTTCATTCACGGAATCGGAGATGAAAAGCGGGGTCTTCTGCAATGCCGATATTGACGGGAATCCAGTCAAGACCGCCATTTTCATGGGGGGAGGGGAGATGAACCACTACTACGGGATTCTCTCGGAGCATTTCGGACTGAAGGCGCATCCGTCCAAATTTGATCCTCTTCTCTACGAAAGGGCCCTGAAATCGGACGACTTCATTTTGCCGGGAGTTTTAAAAGGAACGGGACCATTTCCTTCCTCCGATGCAAGAATAGTTTCAGGCGCATCCGTCTTTGAGACTCTCTCAATTCGCTCTCCAGAAGATTGTCCGGGTTTTTTCAGAGAACCTGAATATGCCTACGCACTAGTGAATCTTTCTCTGGCAATGCAGACCGAAATTATGCTCCGGAACAATGGAGCGCTCCAGGGAACGCGAGTCTTCGTAGAGGGCGGCTTCAGAAAAAATTCAGCCTATTGCTCGCTTGTCTCGGCGCTGTGTCCGGAAGCGGAGACTCTTCTTTCAGACATGCAGGAGGCAACGTCCCTAGGCGCCGCCATGCTTTCCAAGGCGGCAATCACTTCTGTCCATCCCTTCGACACCATGGCAGACATTCATATTTCGACAGAAAAAATTCCGTGCGCCCGTCTCTCTGGAATCGACAGCTATCGTGAGATATTTCTATCTTTTTTGCGATGAGATAAAGGACAATTAGCCAAACGTAATGCGGGACATAAATAATTTGAAAGCAGAAACACGAGTGAAAAACAGTATTTTGTTATTTAGCATTCTCTTTATCGTGTGCTTTGATTCGCAAGCGTGCAGTACTCCGGTTTTCCGCTACGCACTTGAGAATTGGCAGCCAAGCCTCTATACCGCCTTCATCGCAGGAGCTGCTGATCCAGGCAACGCAGATCAGAAAGCCGCTCTCGAAAGGCTTGCTGAAGCCGATAAAAAATATTTCATCAGACTCAAAGAGCTCAAGGCTACGAATGCCGAACTGCCAGATAAAACGACAGATGATCCTGCAGAAAACGCCGCGAGGAAGCTCGCCCTTTCGTGCCAAAAGCCCTCAATTCTGCTGTATTATCCAGAGGACAGCCCCCTTGCTGAAGAATGTGTCAGCCTCGATCTGACCCGGAATGACGCCGTCAAATTGCTCGACTCTCCTGCCCGCGAAAAGGTCGCCGCAGAACTTCTCTCCGGCGTGAGCGCCGTATTTGTCATGCTCGGTTCAGACAAGCCCGAGGACGATCTCGCCCTTTTTTCCAAGCTCGAAAAAATTCTTGCATCGCTCCCTTCCGAAATACAGCTTTCCGACATGGCCCCCCACGAAACTGTCAAAGACATCCCAAGCTATTCGCCCATCCCGATCAAAATTGCATTTTCCGCCATTCTCGTACCACGCTCTGACGAGAGGGAATCTGTCTTCTCGAAGATTGTCAGAAAGCTTTCCCCTGATACGCCCGAAACTGAATCCCTCATCTTTCCGGTAATTGGCAGGGGCAGGCTTATCGCGACGCTAAGGGCGAAGGACATCAGCAAGGAAACTCTTTCGGAAATATGCCAGTTCATGGCGGGACCGTGCTCATGTCTGGTCAAGGCGCAGAATCCTGGAATAGATCTTCCTTTCTCAGTTGACTGGGATTCTCTCGTTTTTGATCCGAAAGCTCCAGCTCCGCCTCCTCTCCCGCCTCCGCCACTTGCTGGAATTGATGAATTTGTCGCGAATTCATCCGGAGATAAAAGCGGCAATCCGGGGGCGGAAGCAAAGACGCCGCCGCCCAGCTCCCCTGCCGGCGCTGGGGGGCAGATCCGCTTCGAGGAGGAGAAGTCTGAAATCGAGGCAAATGAACTCATCAACATAATTGCAATTGCCGCCATAGGTCTGCTTATGGCGATCGCCGCATTCATACTTGTCCTGGGAAGGGGCAGAAAATGAAAGTGAAGCTTGAGCGCCTTGTCATAAGGGAAATTCTTCATAGAAAACTGAATTTCGCCATGGGATCCTGCGCAATTTTCATCGCGGTGTTTTCATTTGTCGCAAGCTCCGCAATACTCAAGAGCTACTCGAAAAAAAGCAGAAGCATCTACGAGGACAAATTGGAAGAGACCCGTGAAATGCTAGAAAAAGCCGAGGACGAATATCGGAAGACCGCCCTCAAATTGGGTTTCAACGTCCTGATTTTGCCCGAAGACCAGAACATTTCAGACTTTTATGCGGACGATTTCGCATCTAAGACCATGCCCGAGGAATATGTGGAAAAACTTTCCTCGAATGAAATAGTGACGGTCAATCATCTGCTCCCCACCTTGAGCCAGAAAATAAAATGGCCTGAAAAGGCGCGCACAATCATACTTACGGGGACTAGGGGAGAAATACCCGTCATGCACCGAAAGGCCATGGCACCTATGCAGGAGCCGGTGCCGAAGGGATGCGCCGTGCTAGGATTCCAGATCGGATCCGCTCTCAATCTGAAAAAAGGAGACGAAATCTGCATCTCCGGCAGAAAATTTCAGGTTTCAGAGATTCAGGCCGAGAGAGGAAACCAGGATGACATAACAATTTGGATAAATCTTGACGCCGCCCAGGATATCCTCGGAAAAAAGGGACAGATCAATTCAATTTACGCATTGGAATGCAAGTGCGCCTGGGCGGATATTGAAAAGATCAAGGCGGAAATCTTGGCAATACTGCCGAAAACCCAGATTATCGGAATCGAGAGACGCAAGGCGCGCAGTCGAATCGAGATCAGATCCCTTGCCGAGCAAATCACTGCAGAAAGCCTTCAGCTCGAACTGCTAGCCCGGAAAAAACATTTCGACGAGATAAGAAAATCCTCCGCATTCCTAATTCCGATCGCGATCTGCGCCGCGGCCATCTGGATCGCCTTCCTGTCGTATTCGAACATAATCGAACGCAAGCACGAGCTCGCCATCCTCGGTGCAATGGGCTTTTCCAGATCAAAGATAGCAAAGCTCCTTCTGTTCAGAAATCTTTTATCCTCCATCCCCGGAACCCTTTCAGGTATTGTCCTTGGAATCTTGGCAGGTGCCCTCTACTCCAATCTCAGCCCGATCCTCTTCTTATCGTCAGACTCATCGTTTTATAAGACTGCGGCAATACTTCTTCTGCTCGCCCCGGCGCTGTCACTGGCATCAGCCGCAATTCCTTCATTGAAGGCCGTTTCATGCGATCCGGCAGAAATCCTGAGGAGAGATTGAAATGCTTCAAGCTGAACATCTTTCAAAAACTTTCTTGAAAGACGGAAAAATACTTCGAATCATCGAAGACTTCTCGCTTTCTCTCAATCCTGGAGACTTTGTCTCTGTCGTTGGACCAAGCGGCTGTGGAAAAACCACTCTGATGATGATGCTTGGCGCTCTCCTTACTCCAGATTCAGGATGCGTCAGAATTGACGGCGCGGACGTCTCATCTCTTCCTGATTCCAGCAGGCGGCGCCTCAGAGCAGAAAAAATCGGATTCATCTTCCAGCAGTCATATCTCCTGCCTTACCTTAACCTTTTCGACAATGTCATGGCGTCCTTGATCCCGTCGGAAAATGCCTCGCTTGAAAATTCAGAAGATCGCGCATTGGAACTGCTGGAAAGTTTTGGACTTGGAAAGAGGCTTTCGCACTATCCGCAGGAGATGAGCGCAGGCGAACAGCAGAGAACTGCCATGGCCCGCGCCATAATCAAGAAGCCTCTCATTCTTCTTGCCGACGAGCCCATAGGCAACCTGGATCCAGACAACGCT
>DYRX01000177.1:0-2363 GCA_020718525.1 Victivallis vadensis | reverse complement strand
TCTCTAGTAAGAGCAAGTGCGTCTGCGGATGGAACTCCCGGCGAAGGCTACATCATCGGCTTCGACGACAAAGTCTTTGTCTTTTCAAGAGGACTCGGTCAGGACGAATTTTCAGTCTATCGCTCGGATTCGGAGCATGGTCGGAAGCCGATTCTTGAACTCCGCAAGGACGGCATCAACGGCATCGCAGAGATCAAATTGCCGGACAGGACTTTGTCTATGAAAATTTCAGGATTCGAGGAGAAGGACTTCATTTCCCTTCGCGAGCGCCTGAAAAATTCCAGTATTGAATCCGCTTCAGGGGCTTCAGACGCGAGCCAGGGAAACCGCCCCGAAGTCAATGCGCATTCTTCGGAAATTCCAGAGCATGGAGTCGAGCTTCCGAAATTCAGCCAGCGACTTGCTCTTGCTGTTGCCCTGATGCATGTGGCTATCGGAGACAGAGAGATTCAAGACGAGGAGAACAGATACATTGTGAACATGTTCAAAGATTCTCCAGCACTCCTCAAAGAGGCACATTCGATATACAAGTCAATGCCTTGCGAGCAGTTCTTCGATTTGATAGCCGCGCACGATTTTCTAGAGAGACAGCAGAAGCTCTGCATCCTGGCGAACATGATCGAAATAGCAATGATTGACGGAGCTTACCATTCCACCGAACAGAGAGTCGTAGAGCTGTTCATGGACAGATGCGGAGTCAGCCGCGGGGACTTCGACGCGATACTTTCAACCCTTCTCGTCAAGAACGACCTTTCGGCGTTCTCATGAATTTTTTCATTTTTTTTGCCATCTTTCATCTTGAATAATTTGAAGATGCAATTAGTTTAGCCGGCATGCGTGCAAATAAATCGTAATTAGACAAAAGTATAATCCAAGGAGTCCTGAGAATGTCAGTCAAAGTTGGAATCAACGGTTTCGGAAGAATCGGCCGCCTCTTTTTCCGCGCGGCTCTCCAGAACAAGAACGTGGAGATTGTCGGCATCAACGATCCATTCATTGACCTTGAGTACATGGTTTACATGCTCAAATATGACACCGTGCATGGACAGTTCAAAGGCGATGCATGCGTAAAGGACGGCAAACTCCAAGTCAATGGCAAGGCAATCAGCGTCTATGCCGCAATGAAGGCGGAAGAAATTCCCTGGAAAGACTGCGGCGCGGAATACGTCCTCGAATCAACCGGCGTCTTCACCGAAACCGCGAAGGCTGAAGCCCACATAAAGGCTGGTGCCAAGAGAGTTGTAATTTCAGCGCCCTCCAAAGATGCTCCGATGTTCGTAATGGGAGTCAACCACGACAAGTACAAGGGCGAAACGATTGTTTCAAACGCCTCTTGCACGACAAACTGTCTTGCTCCCTTGGCCAAGGTCGTGAACGACAGCTTCGGCATTCTCGAAGGCCTTATGACCACCGTTCATGCGACAACAGCGACCCAGAAGACCGTTGACGGTCCCTCCAAAAAGGACTGGAGAGGCGGAAGAGGCGCTGCTTTCAACATCATACCCTCAAGCACCGGCGCGGCAAAGGCTGTCGGAAAAGTTATTCCTGAACTCAACGGAAAACTGACCGGAATGGCATTCCGCGTTCCGACCGCAGACGTCTCGGTTGTTGACCTCACTTGCAGACTTCAGAAGCCTGCCAAATACGAAGAAATCGTCGCCGCCATGAAAAAGGCTGCCGATGGTCCAATGAAGGGGATCCTCAAAGTGACAGAAGACGAAGTCGTCTCCTCTGACTTCATTGGCGAATCATGCACGTCGGTCTTCGACGTGAAGGCTGGAATCCAGCTCAGCGACACATTCGTCAAGCTCGTTTCCTGGTACGACAACGAGTGGGGCTATTCCTGCAAGTGCGTTGATCTCATCGTCCACATGTCCAAGACCAACTGACATATATAGACCCTCCCTTAAGGCGGGCCTCGGCAACGAGGTTCGCCTTTTTTTTTCCTTAGCCCGATTTTCGCGCAAAAATTGGGATGGCCACAGATGCACATTGATGAGAACTTGAACGGAAAAAAATCAGAAAAAATGCAAAATGCGAATTGCAAAATGCAAAATGCGAAGGGTTTAGGAATGGAACGCCGACATCCTGTCGGCTCTCTATCAGATGCCGAGCTTAATCGAATTGAATTCGTTTTCCGATCACGATTACGAAAGCGATTACGATAGCCGCTTCGCTGACAGCGACATCTTCTCCCTCTTGGTGTTCACGCTTCAGCGTGTTCTTTCAAGCAGTTTAATTCTGAAAAAACTGCGCTCTTGACCACCGACCCCTGACCCTTGACCACTCCCCCCGCTACTGCTTCCTTGTCCCGCTTGCGCTCCAAATGAGGAGATCAAAACCTTCTCCATCGGGTGCAATAA
>DYRX01000176.1 GCA_020718525.1 Victivallis vadensis | reverse complement strand
CCAGTCGGAAAGCCGAAGACCGATATGATATTTTCAGCAAGCTTTTTTGCTTCGTCAGTTTTCTTGTTTTCGTCGAGCTCTTTCCATTCGAGCCATGCGGCATGACCGGCGATGCCTTTCAACGCCGACCCGGGAATCATCGGATGATTAAAAAATGGGTGCAGGCATAAGCCGGAATTTTCAAGAATTCCTCCAGCCATGTTAATCATGAGCCTGCCACCGAGTTTCATCGAGAATGTCCTGTCTCCGCTGATCGGATTCGGATTAAAAATATTTTTACTCTGCGCAATAGAACAGACCTTGTCAATCTGTTGCTTTTTGCTGTTATCTCCAACAAATGTAAGCTTATTCAGGCGCAGAGATGCGGAATCGAGCCGTTGCAAGTCTGTGCCAAGAAGTATTCCGATCTCATTTGTAAAAGTTTTCTGTGGCATCATTCACCCCCTTGCAAAACGGCGCAGATAGTTTAGATATGCGAGAGATTCTGACGTTATTGCTCTCAAAGCGGAAGAGTCAGAATTTGAGACAAGGCGGATAAATTCGTCTAGTGATAAGACTTTCTGCAATTTGCCGATTTTTGGATCGGCAAGATGGGAAATTATTGCATCGAAAACCTGTTGATGGCCAGCTTTTTTATCGAGGGCGAATGCCGCCGCTCCGAGGAGACCGTTTTCTCGTATCAACGCTGGAATCTTTTTGACGACTTCGCCGTCGTTTGCTCCGGCGAATCTGCCAGGCGCATTGATTGCGTTGTAGGCTCTGATCTGTTCAAGATTTTTCATTGTGAACCTCTTATTATTTGAATGAGACTGAGCAGAATCCGAGACCGATGGTTTCATCTCCGCCAACCTGCATGGTGTTTTTGCACTCTTTAAGTTTCGCCTCCAATTTCTCGATACCCCCCTGTTTCTGTTCGCCAATTACCGAATAGAAGAGGGTTTCACTCGGAACCTGCTCCTGATTGAAAAGGGCGCCTTTGTCAACAGTGCCAGTCGTGTCATTGACGCGAATCCTGGTTACAACTTCGCAGGCTTGTTCACAGAAATAAGAAAACAATTCATCTGAGACAACAGTAATCCTACCGTTTGCAAGTGGTTTCATTTCATCGGGAATATATTTTATCAGTGCCTCTTCGAGTGCAGTGTCCATGTTGCCAATGGAATTCAGGCAGTATTCCTCTAGGACTACCTTGCCGTCAAGAACAACAGCGGAACCAGCAAGGCAGTTCATTCCGTCAACTTGAAGAACTGAAATATCGTGACTCGAATCTCTTTTCAGTCTTGCAAGAACAAGAGGCGATGTAATCCATGAGAACGAGCCTTTTGCCGATCTTACTGGAAAGAGAAGAATCCTTGCCTCTCCAATAAGAAGCGAACCTGATTTCGCATTCTTGTCATCCTGAGAGCCGAAAAGCCTCTCGACATCCGATTCCTTTTTCCGTATCATATTACCTTTTTTGTCCATTTCGCAATCAGAGTTCCACATATCTGAAAGTACCCCTTTGAGCGAACTTCCCGGGATTATCGGAATTTTGGTATGCCTTTCCCTCATGATTGGGGAGTCAATTGCTCCGACTGAGTTGCCTGCTCCTACATGTAGCGGAGTGCGGGTAAAGATCGCGAGAATTCTTGTTTCCATAGCGTTGTCTCCTTTCAAATTTTAATTTCGTTGATGAACTTTTGCACTTCCTCATATTCTGACTGTGACAGAAATTTTCGGGATGTCTTCAATTCTCTGCTGACACCGCAGTTCTGGACAAGGAACTTTATGTCGTATTCATAGTCGGTGACTTTCTTCCAGTTGCCGTTCAAGCTGTGCTGAACCCATCCATAAGCCTTTAGCTCCAGCAGTGACTGGGGGCTCGCCATCTGATTTCCTTTTTCAATCCTGTAAATCTCCTTGAAGAATTTACTGCCATTTGCATTGCAGTAGTCAATGCCATCTCTGTGAATGAAGATTTCCTTGCTCGATTTGTCATCCACAAGATAGTCAATGTCCAGCGTATTTCTTGATGAGCCAAGCGCCACTAGAGCCCTGCCTCCGATAAGAATCTTATCCATGCGTGTTTTCCCTCTTTTTTACCAGACTACTTCTAGCTGGGGATACTTGGAAAATACTTTGTCTGCGGTGACCACGGCGCATCTGTATTCGATCGCGGCGGCGATTATAATCCTGTCGCAGGGGTCGCGATGAATTGGAGGCAGAAGCACGGATGAACACAGCAATTGGGCGTTCAACTGGATTTCCTTCATGCCATAATCAGTCAATGCCTCTGAGTACCAATTCAGCGGATCCATATTTTTCTTCATCTGAATGCCGCCATTTCTGCATTTCAACGCGATTTCCCATGCGGATATTGGCAGAACCGCCAATGAATCACTGTCTTTGATGTTCTGCAAAGCTTTTTTTGACAGATTGTGCGGAGAATCCACGAGCCATACGAGAGCGCAAGTATCCAAAATAATCATCTGCAGTCCTCCGGCCATTCATCGTCTGTCAATGGAGCGGTCAAATCACAGTTTATTATGAGTCCCCCGAGTGTTGGATGCGGTTTTAGTGGAAATTGCAGTTTTTTCTTCACGTGAGGAACAATGTCCGCCACAGGTTTCCCGTTTCTGCAGACCAAGATTGTCTCGTTTTCATTTTCGACCTTTGCGAGCAGTGCGGAAAGTTTCGTCTTCGCCTCGTGTATGTTCACAGTAAGCATTTAGATCTCCTTTATTGACTTAGTCTAGTTTAGTTCAACTAGGTTTAATTTACAATGCATTCATTGTATTTCAAGATCGAGCATACTCCGAGACCGAAGCCTTTTTCTCCAAAGACAGTCGAGCGCCGGTTCATCACCATATCGCCATCGCCACCGTTCCAGGAAAGGGCATTGCTCAAGTCTCTTGCCTCTTCGAGATCGGCGCATTCGAAGACATAGCATGAGCCCGCAGGAACTGCAAGCTGAGTAGGCTTAGGCCCCGTTTGCAGATCCCAGCCCGAGAAGGCCATTGGCTTTCCAATCCTTGCCGCAACAAGCCTTGCGGAAAACTTTTCAGCTTTTTCTATTCTCTCGCGCCATTCACCACGACTCTCGCCCTCCTTCTTCGGCAGACCCTTCCTCGGAAGCATCACGGATCCGTTGCCGCAATCAACCCAGTTCGGCAACCAGCCTCCGGGATGTGCCTGTATTTCAGGATATACTGCTGGGCTGAGAAGGATCCAACGGACAAAGACAGGAGAGCTTAATGAAGGTGGAAAACAGGAAAATGGAAGAGAGAAAGAATGGGATGGAGAATTGAGAAGAGCGACTCCCTGCTGTCCGCCAAGAACAAATGGAAGATTCTTCTCCTTGGCTATTTCCCTAAATACATCTATGCCGCCTTTCAAGCAGCAAGAGACCTGAACAGCCATTCTTGTCGAATGGCGCAGACGCAGATATTCCGCCTGATACAGTTTCCCATCAATTGTGGAATTTGTGGTGGGATCAATTCCTATGCCAATATTTCTCTCCACATCATATAGTTCATACTTTTCAGGCTTGAAGGGGTTCCCTTTCAGATATTCCGAATAATCGTCTGACGATATCCACTGAGGAGCTTCGTTCTTCCCAAGCCTTGAAGAGGAGAATGCATATCTAAGCGGATTGGGCATGTTCGAGCCAGAAGCGCAAGTCAATTTCATGGGGAAGAGCATTCCGTCATCATCGGACGAAAGATCCAATGGACATGGGAAATAGATTTTCTTCTTTATCTCATCTACAGGGAATGGACCGATACTCTTAAGGGCGCCAAATCTGAACGAGCTGTCGCCGTTATTGTCAATTCCGGGCTTGTACCTGTGCTGATGCCCCTCCCAGTCCTGCTGATTCTGCCATTTTGCGTGAAAAGTATTAATGAATGCGTTCCAGATTTGGTCTGGACGCGGCCAGTTTCCTCCGAGTCCGGCATCGGAGGCCCCCATTGGTCTGGCATCGCGCATGAAAACAAGATCCCGCGGTTCAATATGGAATTTGTGTTCTTTGTTCATCAGTTTTCACCCCTAGCTCGGTTGATGAATGTTTCAACTAAAAAAAGCTTTGCGAAGTCTTCGTAGCGTCCTTCAGTCTGTGCGAGCCATTTTTCTGCGAGCTCCAGAAGCTCTGCTTTTTCCTCCAAATTCTTCGCCTGTTGCTGCACAACATGCGCGAACTCCTTGAGGATTATATCCTTGAGCTTGCCGTCATCAATGGATCTTTCTCCTCCAAGTTCATATGGCGAGAGGAGTTCGGCCAGAGCATAAGGGAAACGCCCCGAAACTGGGGCATCGTCTCCAGACGACCATTCGGTCATTTTTTTCATTAGCCTCAATGCAACCTTGCCGTCTTCGTCATCCCATTTGCCGCCCCATTCAAGGATTTCGCCGGAACGCTTATAGACAGTGATTGCAATGGCTCCTTTCTTATATTCTTTCTTCGCTCTTTTTTCCGCCTTATGGGCTTCTTTTACGAGCATTTGAAGAGGTGCGTTGCAATGTCCTATGGCAAGCCCTATCGAGACATCTGCCGCTTTACCAGGAACAATCAGGGGATAGCCTGCTCTTTCCATTACAAACCCGGAATGAGTAACTGCCAGTTTAAACTTGGAATGTCCTGCGGGCTCTTGTCCTTGGAAGACAGCCCGTAACGCTTCGGCACATTCGATCGCCCTGTCGGCAGGCAGCATGGCAAGGACATCATCGCCTCCGGAGTAAATCAGTTGACCATCGAATTCATCCACGATTACAGAAGCAAGCCAGGTGGAGTAGTTGGCAAGTGCCTCGCTGAACTGGAGATGATAAGAAGGAGTTAGCATGCGTTTCAAATCTTTCTTGCCATGCTTTTCTAATATGGGTTCAAGATATTGGCGTGCCTTGTCGGAGACCTGCCTTAGGAATTCCGGGGTTTTTTCGCCCGACACCCATTTGCCCATATCATCACCGTCCATTGCGAGGATCGCAACGTATTTCCCTCCATACTTGTTTTTCTCGGCCACATCTTCAACCGTCTCAAATCTGACGGCCGAGTTGAATTCCTTTTCCGTCAAGCCTGATTTCTCGCGCAGATATGGTGTTTTATCCGATCTGCACCATAATCTCTTGATGAGGTTCATCGCACCATAGCGATGGCCTGAGCTTGTGAAAAGATTCCCATTGTCTTTGCCATAGGTTTCGATGAGAAATTTCCAGAATTTTTCATCACCTATGACCTCCTCTTTCCCTGAGAGAGAATCTTTCGGAGTTCCGTTTTCCCGTTTTCCGTCTTCCTTTCTCTCCTCCTTTTCCCAGGCGGAAAAGTCTCTTGTGTTTCTTCTGGCGGCTAGTTTTGCATCAACGAGAGCATAGTGGGCAGACCAGAGGATTCCTGGATTTTTGAGTTTTGTCTTTCCCTTTTTCGGATCGCTTTTGTCACTGTCCAAGTAGTATCTCGGATCACGATCTTCTACAGGTAACCAATCTTCGGCGAACTTAAACATGTCTTTGAGGCGCTGAAGTGGTGTTTCCTTCTTTTCCTTATCGTTTACAGGAAGCTTTGCGAATTCTTCGAAACATTTCTCTCTTTCGAGCCAAGCTTGAACCGCCCAGGTGATCTGCGGGAAAGCCTTGATCTGTAAATCCCAGCGTTTTTTCCAGTTGTCTATTCCGACACAGCCGGCTTTTCCAGCCTCCTTTGATATCCAGTCCCAGACAGTCTGACCGATGATTTCGAGTTCTTTCTTGATAGAATTTTCTGCGGACTTCGCAAGTTCTTCCACCCTAGATCCAGGGACTAAGGCAAGGAAGCGGTTTGGGAGCGTTGGAGTGAGAAGCCAATCCGCCACTCTGTCCTCTCCTTTTTCCTGCGCCTTGCGTTTTTCATCTTTCATGCGCTCCCAAGTTGTCATTGTTGAGCCATTTCGGTCTTTCCACCTTGCTCCGTATATCTCATCTTTATGAAGAGCATCGAATATCCCGTTGCCTCTTAGATTTGGAAAAATGATAGAGTCTGGCCCGACTTGGTCCGTTATTGCCTTCATTGCATGGGCAATAAGCCATGAGAGTAGATAGCTTCCGCTCCAAAGGTCTCGTGTCGAGCGTGACTGAGAGATGAAATCCTGGACAGGGCCTAGCTGAAAAAGCAAAAGTGCCGGCTTCACCTTTCCGTCATCTGTACAACCTGCCAATGCGGATGTGACGGACATGTGATTCCAGATTGAATGGTCGGGTATCCGCGAGTCAGCCGGAGAAAATGCAAGATGCTCGGAGTTTTCCGCGCTGTTCGTCACGGCATTCTCCATCCATCGTCGCCAATATAGAAAAAACTTGACACGCCAGTCTGTTGTATCAATACTGCCTACGGCCGACTTAAGCACCCCGTGCAGGTTTCCAGCTTGAGCCTTCAGGTTTTTGGAAGCTATGTAAGGGGACGAAGAAAGCGGATGAATGAAGGATGATCCCGTCTGTGCGTCATATTCCGTAGCGCACTTTCCTTTCGGGAAGACAAACCTTTCTGCAGACGAAGAAAAATGATCCGCGTCTTTGATTTGCGAAAGCAGTCTGTCAAGCTCTGATTCATCTCCAAATCCAGCTCCAGACATGAACGATTTGGCAGAATCTTCATGCCCTCTTATATCGAAACATTTGTCTGGTGGGTCGTGCAGATATGCGATAAGCTTTCTCTTCCAGAACACTTCTTCGGGATTCACCATAATTGCCTCCTATATTTTGAACAGATTATACTGCGATTCTAAATATTTTTCCAGCAATTTGGACGTCTGTGGACGTCTTTCATGTGCCGTCTATGTTTTCCGCCGGGACATTCAACCCATAAACGCCTCTTGCATGGGACGGAAGGAAAAAGTCTCTCCCATTGCTGAAGTGGATTGTCCCTTCAATCTTTTTCTTTATTGAACTCACTTTCTTTCTGAAATATTCAGGATCATATAATCTTTCATTGGAAAAATGAGAGTAACGAATCCCTATTCCAGGTAGGGCGGATTCGGTGATTTGTCTAGCAAAAGCAATGACTTCCGAGTGCAGTTCGCCTTCTCCTTCAATCTTCTTTTTTCCCTTCGATGCCCTGTCTGCAAGCATCCAGTAAAGAACATATTCCGGAAAAGACAGGCTTATTTTGCTTCCGTTGATGTTCAGGGACAAATCGTGACGATTCAATTGAAGGCGCATGGCATGTGTTGCTGGCGCATTCTTGTTTATGAAATCAACCGTATCCATGAAGGAGCCTGGCAGTCTGGAAAATTTTTCTGGAAAGAGATTTCTAATTCTAACAAATGGTATATCGCAAATGCTTATGTCTGATCGCGACGAATAAAAAACTTTGCCATCCAGCACATATTTCCTGTTGTTCCTACTGTGATAGTAGAATCTAGGAGACAAAAGAGGAGAGTCTAAAGGCGGGCGAACCAAGACATGGCAGAGCCTGTCACGGTCTCGTCCAAGAAGCGTCATTGCCAGAGCACCAAGAGCGCTCATGGTCTTTCTGCCGCCTGAAATAGAGAAAGTAATTCTGGTGTCAGGATTTTCGGAAAATTGTCTGACTGTGTCCAAGATAAAGTCTGCCGCCAGTTCAACATCCTTGCCTGTGCTTACATCGCTTGCGTCGCTTTTTCTGTCTGAAGAAGGAATTATTCGAACGTTGTAGCCTGTATCAGCGAATATGCATTTGTTGTCGGGAATGGACAGTTCGCTCTTCATCTTTTCCCATAGACAAGGCTGGAATATCTCTTTTCGTAGGAGTGCCTTTCCGGGCTTTGTTGCAATTGCTATGATCTCGTCCGGGATTGTCGTGGTATCAGACGTTGCTAGGGCATATGCCATTTCTGTAATGACAGCAGGACTAAGTCCACAAAGGCAAATCAGCACTTCTTTCACGATTCATCCCTGATAATAAGAGGCATCACCGATAAGATCCTGCCACAAAAATAGATTGCGCAAACTATCATAACACTGACACAGATAAAAGCAAATAATAATTGAGGATAATTCTCCTCCTCCAGCATTGCCCAGACCTCGTCCGAGAGGGCGCGCAGGCTGTCCAGGATCTCGCATATGTCATCGGTGTCGTGCTGTAGGGTGATTTCGCGGCCCAGGCTTTTCCGCGGCTGGTCCGGGGTGACAACCCTCTCGTCCACGCCCCTCGCGATGCCGTAGAACCAGACGCCGCTTCTGCCGAAGTCCCGCACCAGCTTAGCCAGGCCCAGCTTCCTGAGCTCGGCTCCGGTCGCCACGCCCATAAAGAACAGAAAAAATAAATCGGAACCTTGAATTATTACCCGATTGGCGTTTATTACTGAACTGTAATAAATGAGGTTGTCAGTGAAAGATATAATCATCCAATCTGAGCATGACTTGCTTGATGCACTTATCGGACAGCTTGCCATGGACGACTATCTTTCCGTTCGGATAGCAGAAGGGGCGGGTGCGTCTTCCGTTAACGGGCACCCTATCTTGAAGCTGAATTTGGACGGGCATATTATCCGACTCAAGGTTTTTCCAGTATTGGAGGCAAGAGCTGACATCATAGAGAGGCTGACGGCGGAAAAATCTTCCTCGCCTCTGCTCGCAACTGTATCCCTTTCCGAGTCGCTGACTCGGAATTGCCGTGAGAACGGCATCAGCCATGCGGATTTAAACGGCCGCATCTGGATACGCGATAACGGAGTGCTCATTGAGCGCAATACACCCTCCACGGCGCTGCGCTACCGAACTGCCGACAGGGAGCCGGATTTCTTTTCCCTCAAAAGCTCTCGTCTCGCACGTGTTTTGCTTAGCAATCCGGACCGCGCCTGGCGGCAGGCAGATCTGACAAGGCTCGCCGGTCTGAGCCAG
>DYRX01000175.1 GCA_020718525.1 Victivallis vadensis | reverse complement strand
TACTACACCGCTTGTCCTAAGTGCGCAAAAAAATATGGAAAGAATTATACTGTTTTACTAGCACAAATAAATTAAGAGTGAAATGAAGTGAACAGTCATATTCATTTGTCCGGACTTCAACCTGCAACGGTATTGCAGTTGAAGAAGAAGTAAAAATCATAATACGTCCTAATTCAGGACTCTCAATACTATATTTTTCCGGCAGATAGTCTCTGCAAATATGAAGAACGATGAAAAGCAATGCCGAGCAGATCGTCGCGAATAAGACATTGGAGACAAGAGCCCCACACAGCACTCCGCTCGAAAGCCCTCCCTCCGACTGGCGGCGCGGTTAGTAGCCATGGCATTTGATAAAAGCTTTTTTGGCTACGAGAATTCTATTCGAGGATCTTGGAGAGTTCGGTAATTTTGGCCTGCATCGCTGCCATATCCCGGCGCAGCTCCGCCATCTCAGCCTCAAGCTTCGAGATCCTTTCGTTCTCGGCCTGCACGACAAGCCTTGCCTTTTCCGGGGCATGACTGATTGTGGACGATGCGGAAAGATCGTCCGTATTCACCTCTCCGGAGAGCAGGTGCATGTAGCGTGGCTCCTTGCGTCCCGGCTGGCGCGGGAGGAGAACGGCAATGGGTTCAGGCTGGCGAGTCGTCATGGCCAGCATGCTCTGTTCAACCGCCTCGATGCTTGGAAAAACCAGCATACGCGCCACATGGGTGCGCAGTTCGCCTGCTGTCTGCGGACCTCGGAGTAGTAGTTCGCAGAGGAGAGCGAGAGCCGGGGGCTCCAACTCCAGGGTCTTGTCTGCCTGATGGCTATATTTCGAGACGCGGCTTCCGGCCATGAAGTTCATCAGCCCAAGCTTCTTGTCTCTGAGACCATCCATTGCACGGAGCACAGCTTCCTCTTTCAGCTCCATCACAGGATCTCTGTTTGATTTCTGGCAAGATGCGAGTGTAAGAGAATTGAGCGTCAGCGGATACACGTCAGGCGTAGTGATCTGTTTTTCGATCAGACAGCCTAGGACACGAGCCTCTACTGCATTCAAGACAGGTTGAAAAGGCATATTAAAATCCCTTTATGTTTGTGGCTTAGGGGCTGTTGCGGAATAGAACATTTGATTCTTTTTTATCAATGGCAGATTTAGGTTCATTCGTTCTGGAGGGCTGGGCTGGGTTCGAGATCGAGTGCGCCGGGGGTCTCGTCAGGTGGCAGAGAAAGTTTTCCCTTCCATTTTCCGCTTCGGAAGCGGAGCCAGAAGGTAAGTCCGAAAAATGGGAAGACGAGCACGAAGAGTCCCCATGCGAAGACCGGGGGCAGGACTAGCACCTGGGTAAGGACGAAGGAGTATAGTGCGGCAGACCAGTGGAGAACCGAGGATGCGATCATCGCCCAGGTGGTGTCTCCAGCTCCTCGTATCGCCCCCGAAAATACAATGAGCATTCCGTCTGCCAGCGGATAGATTGACATGAGCATGATCATTGGGATTGCAGTCTTTGAGATCTCCTCCCATTCGGGTCCGGCATGAGATGGCTTGAATATTTCAACAAGGACGCCGGGGATTGCGAGAAAGAGGCTGAGCATAAAGCCTGCATAGATACAGTTGAGCTTGAATCCCGAGTATGCGGCTTTTATTGCGCCCTCCTCGTTTTTTCTGCCGAGGTTTTGTCCGACAAGAGTTGTGACGGCGACTTGGAGCCCGACCATCGGAACAAATGCGATCATGTCCCAGTTGAAGACCACAGTCACAGCCGAGGCGATCGTTGCTCCATAGGAATGGAACATGGAGACCATTGTTGTGAAGGCGGAGAGATTGATGAAAAGCTCCAAGCCTGACGGCATGCCAAAACGTATCAGGATGCGCATGAGATGCGGATTTATCCGATATGATTCTGCAAGACTGAACGCAATTCTGTTTTCTTTGCGGAAGTAAAAAAATATCATGAGAGCAAGATTTACCAGAGAGCTGGCGCAGACTGCTATTGCCGCCCCATATATGCCCATAGGAGGAACGCCGAACGCTCCGATTATGAACACGTAGGCAAGAAAAAGATTCGCAAGCAGGCCGCCCGCATTGGCTATCATTATTATCTTTGTCTTTCCTATTCCGGAAAAGAATGATGCGAATGGAGTTCTGAGAAGAGAGATCATGGAGCCGAAGACCATTGTTATCATGAAGTAGTCGGACTCGTATTTAATCTGCTCTGGGGCATGCCCCGCCCATGAAAAGCTCATGACTCCGACCGGAATGAGCAGAAGGACAAGCGGATAGGAAATCAGAGCAAGAATAAACGCCTGGGTGGTCATAAGGGCGCAGTCCTTCTTTCTACCGGCACCGTAAAAATGGGCGGTCGTAGCTCCGCTGTAGCCAATCAGCCCGATGAAAAATGTAGAAGCAGTGAAGCACGTGAGCCCTCCTGTCATCATTGCCGCCATTTGAAGACTGTCAATTTTTGCCAGGAAGAGCCTGTCCACAAACATGATGAAGACGTCGAACGCGGAGGAAATCACCATGGGAAGGGCGATCTTGGAGAGTTCCCGGATCCCTCCGCATCCGTCGAGATGATTCCTGCGCAGATCGGCAAAGTTTACAAACATCAGAGCCTAGCTTAAATCTTCCAGCCGGGAAGACATTTTTTAGTGTGCGATAGCATTTCGTTGAACATCTTCCAGGCCTTGTCGGTCGAGATGCAGACGAGCGGGTCGCTCAAAATCGCCTCGAAGGCGAGATTTTTACTCCGTGTGCTCGCCGCGTCAAGAGTCATTCTTTGAACCGACACGATTCGCCTGACAGCCTCGCTGAGTCCGGGCGGGAGGGGCTTTGCTACGATGGGAATGATGCTGTCATGCCTGAACTGGGCATTCGTCTCCACTATTGCGCCGATTGGGAGATTGGCAATTTGCCCTCTGTTCGGAAGGTTGACATTCGTGTCGAGCCTGGCTTTTCCGAGCAATGCAAGAATTTGCGTAACCCCTTCTTCTCCAGAGGGATTCAAAATTGACTTGGAATATTTTGTCGTGGAGCTTTTTTGTCTGCTTCTTTCGAGGCGCCAGGAATATGGAGTGCATAAGACACCCCATCTGTGCAATTCCTTTTCGGATCTGAGATACCATGGAACGAATTCAACCAGATGTCTGTCGCCCGCGGCGCCGAGTGCGCCGAATCTGCGGAGAAAATCAAGCGCCACCATGGCATCTGCCTCAAACCATTCGCCTTTTTTCTTTCTTTGAAGCGACGTTTTCGTCCTGTCTGAAAATATGGCATCGTCTTTCACCCATTCGGAAAGCTTATTCAAGATGTCGAAGCCTTTCCATTTCGCCTCGCTTGCGAACGTGAAATGATTTACACCAGAAATATCGAGAGCGATGTCGCGGCGGTCAATATTGTCGCCTTTGCCCCACTCCTTGAGCTTATGCGCCAGAAAACGCTGTGTCCCGAAAACCTCGTGACAGCAGCCGAACGCCTTGATTTTCGGTTCAGCGGCATAAAATGCGGATGTGCATAGAGTCATGGGATTTGTGTAGTTGATCACCCAGGCGTTCGGACAATGCTTCATTACCAGCCTGGCGTAGTCCATTTTGACCGGGACACTGCGCAGGGCTCTCATTATTCCGCCGGGACCGCTTGAATCTCCAACAGGCTGGACAATTCCGTACTTGGCAGGTATTTCCAGATCAGAATAGCGCATTTCGGTCGGACCGGGCTCGATGGAGCAGACGACAAAGTCAGCGCCTTTCAAGGCGCCTTCTGCTTTTTTCTCCGCGCTGACAGTGAATTTCGTTTTTGATTCGGGGCGGCTGAAAATGTCCTGCGCGATTTTGACATTTGTCAGAGCCGCGTCAAGATTGATGTCGTATAGAGCCAAGTGTCCCTTGATCTCTGGACAGAGCGCGAGATCGCTCATCAGTTCATGCGCCCAATAGCGGCTTCCGCCTCCGATGTATGCGATCTTGATTCCAGTGGCTTGCGAACTGCTCATTCCTTATCCTCCGTGTTTGTTTGAATAGTTAATTTTTCGTTTCAAAACCAGCCTGCTCCGGAAAGCGTCTCCATGGAAATTTTCGAATCCCACTTTTTTTTCACGCTCTTTGCGGTGGATTTAATGCCAAGATCTTCCCTGCATGAAAGCAATTTTTCCACATATTTTGCAAGCATGTCGGTCTCGATGTTGAGCAAATCTCCCTTTGCTTTTCCAGATAGCGCGGTTCTTTTGAGTGTTTCCGGAATTAGATGCACTGTAAAATCTTTTTCGGAAATTGAAACAATGGTAAGAGAAACCCCGTCAATCGCGATGCTTCCCTTTTGCACCATGTATCTGGACAAGCCGCCAGGAATTTCGACTTTCAGCTCCCAGTCGCCGCCTTTTTTTTTCATGCCGAGCGAATGCGCCGTTCCATCCACATGTCCGCTGAGCAGGTGTCCGCCAAGCCTGTCGCCAAGCTTCAGAGCCCTTTCCAGGTTGACAGAAGCGCCGGTTTCAAGTGAGAGGAAGCTTGTTTTGGACAGGGTCTCTTCGAGGGCATGGAAGGTGAGTATTTTTTGTCTGAGCGATTTTTCCAGGCTAAGGCAGACACCATTGACGGCGATGCTTTCCCCATTCTCAAGAGGCGAAGCAAAAGGGTCGCGCGACTCGACGACAAGTCGCGCCGAAGCTCCTGTCTTGGACAATTCCGCGATTGTTCCAACGGTCTCAATTATTCCAGTGAACATCTATTGCATATCTTTCTGCGGCATAACAGACGCCTGCAAGGTTCAAGAATGGCTCGAATCCAAATATTTTTTGAGCAGATTAAGAGACTCTCTCTCTCCTATATTTTCAAGAACGGCAACTGCATTTCTGCGAAGTTTCGCAGGGCTGGCATAGGAGATTGCAAGCCCCTTGAAGGCGGACGTAATCTCCGCATTTGAGCTGAATAGGAGCCATTCTAGATCCAGCTTGAATGGAGGAGGCAAATCTGAATCAGGACAAGACGATACGCAGTAATCGCAGCCGAAAATCCAGCGGCCGATCCGTCTTTTCTCATCGGCGGCTAGCTCTCCTTTTTTCTCCATCGTGATCGCGGAAATGCATAAACTGCGATCCACGGTTCGGTTGGCAATGGCCTCTGATGGACAGTTCCTGACGCAAAGTCCGCACTCGGAGCAGTCTCGCATTTCTCCTTTGGCGTGGGGAGGAAAAGATAAATTTGCTGTCTGCAGATCTGTGAAAAGCTCTCCAAGAAAAATTGACGATCCGAGACCTGGAATGCGCAAACAGGAGTTGTGCCCAATAATGCCAAGACCGGAATGAAAGGCGAGCGGCTTTTCCGCGACAGGCTTGCTGTCAACGCATATTTCGCATCTGAGCTTTCTACCCGCAATCTCGGAGAGAGAATCTGCGAATTTCGCAATTCTACCGGTCAGAACATTGTGATAGTCCAGCTTTTTAAGAGCATATGCCGAGACAAGGCCGGCGAGCTCGTCCGTCCGCGCTAGCGGGACATCGTTGCTGGCGTCGGGAAGCTTCGAGTATGAGACGGCGAAGGAAAAGACGCTTTTCGCCCAAGGGAGATAAATGCAGGGATTCGCTCGCAATTTCCAGCTTTTTTGCATATATTCCGGAAGATGTTCCGGCATAGTATCCGGAAGCATAGAAACGTCTTGAATAGAGTCGAGACTTGCGCATGAAATTGCGGAGAACTCCCGAAGCTGTTCGAGAATTAAGATTCTCAGCAGACGATTCTGTTCGGATTCTCTCTTGATTTCCATGAAACAAAATGTATTGTTGGGGGCTGGCAAAGGTCAAATCCGACCAGTGGCGAAGGAAATACAAGATCGCCTGTGCCGGAATCGGTTTGGTCCAAAGCATTTTGAAATCAAAATAAACCGTCATTAGGAGAATGCAATGAAAAAAATGAAGCTAGTTTTTGGGATCTGCGTGGCTTCTGCCGTGCTTGCCACAGCAGGAGGATGCATTACAATGTCCTTCGGCGATTCGAGCGCTGACAGCAAGGAAGCCGAGAAGGAAAGCAAAGATTTGGCGGCTGTTCCTGCGGCAGAACCTGAAGTCAAGGATCCGCAGTCTCTTCCCGCCGAGGAAAAGCAGAAGCTAGCCGAGCCGATACTTGAAAATCTGCTCAAGGCGATGAAAGAGGACAGCTACAAGGAATACTGCAAGGATTTCACCCAGGGATTGAAGGACAACGTAACCGAGAAGGACTTCAAATTCCGCAACGATAAGATGCTCGATGAAATTGGCGAATTCAAGTCCAAGGAATTCCTCGGCGTCCTCAACAAGAAGCTTTTCGACGTATTTATCTGGAAGGCGAAATTCTCAAAGAGCGATGACGATCAGATCATCAGGCTCTTCCTCATAAGCGACGAGAACAAGTACAAAGTCTACATGTTCAACATATCGCCGTTCTGACATAAATCTTCATCAAGCAATCTCGCATATGTGAGAGAATATTTCATGTGATTTACCCTCAACTAATTGGAATTCCGCCCCCCGGCACCGGTTTTATGATTCTATAGTTTTTCATGTAGAATGAATTAACAATCACAATTTGAATTTATTTAAATGAGAAACTAGCATTGAATTGACTTCTAAAAACGATCATGTATTTTAATGCACCATTAAACTAGAAAGGGGGAATCAATTATGAAGCGTGGGGAAATCTTGTCTGGCGGAATTTTCAATGTTTTAGGATGGCGTCGGGCAGAACTATGCCTTACTTTCTCTTTCCTGATGCTTCTAGGAGCCGGTCTTTCGGCACAGAAACGCGTCTGGTCCTCGCTTGGGAGCGGGGGGCTTTACGGCGCAAACGGAACTGTATATTGCGTCGCCTCGGATGGCACGAACACATACATAGGAGGATATTTCTCCGCCGTTGGAAATGTTGGAGCCAGCTCCATTGCGAAATGGGACGGAAACTCCTGGACATCTCTAGGCTCGGGCATTGAGGGAACCGTCTACAGCCTCGCCTTGGATGCAAGTGGCAATCTCTACGCGGGCGGCACCATCTATTCAGCAGGCGGAAATCCCCTTGACAACATAGCATACTGGAACGGGACTCGCTGGAGCTCGGTTGGAGGCGGCACAGACGATACCGTTCGTGCCCTGCTGTTTGACAAGGACGGCAATCTCTTCGCAGGAGGGGCGTTCTCAAATGCGGGAGGCGTCGCCGCCGCCTACGTTGCAAAATGGAACGGTGGCGCCTGGACAGCTCTCGGAGGCGAGATGTACGCAAGCGTCTATTCACTGGTTCTCGGAAAAAAGGGCGAAGTCTGTGCGGCTGAAGCATATAGATCAAGTACTGGGACTTCTAGAGTTTTAAGCTGGGACGGATCCGACTGGACTCCACTCGGGACCGGATTTAATGGCTCAGTCAAGGCGCTTAGTTTCGATCCGAGCGGAGACCTCTACGCAGGCGGAGACTTTACTCTGGCAGACGGAAGCAGTGCGAACCGTGTTGCGAAGTGGGACGGGGCAAACTGGAATCCCCTCGGGACTGGATTCGACAACACTGTCAATGCTCTCTCTTCGGACTCCTTGGGAAACCTCTATGCAGGTGGCAGTTTCACCAAAGCCGGCGGGGCTTCATCAAATTTCACCTCAAAGTGGAATGGAAGCGAATGGACATCAATGTGCGTTGGAACTGACGGAACCGTATATGGCGTGTCGCCATATTCCAACAACAGACTGATATTCGTCGGCTCCTTCAGCTCCGCAGGCGGACAAAGATCGCCCAAGGTCGCAATATGGGACGGTACGTCATGGTCAAAAGCCGTATCCAATCCGCTTGGGCTGGATAAAAAGGCAGAGTGCATACATGCGAGCAAGAAATCGTGGTGGGGAGAGGGACTCATTATTTGCGGAGGAGGCTTCACGGAGGCAAACAGGACAAATGTGAACCGGATTTCCAGCTTTTCGTCGTCTGGCTGGAGATATTTCGGCTGTGGGATGAACTCTAATGTATATGCGCTGACGGAAGACAGCTCCGGAAAGCTCTTTGCAGGCGGCTATTTTACAAGCGCGGGCGGCTCTTCAGCAAACTATGTCGCCAAATGGGAAGGAACAGCCTGGATTTCGCTTGGAACTGGGACAGACAGTTCTGTGCTTGCTCTGCTTGGTGACTCTTCGGGCAACGTCTATGCAGGAGGCACATTCTCCAATGCAGGAGGCATTCCAGCCGCGTATATTGCGAAATGGAACGGAAGCGCCTGGAGCGCCCTCGGAAGCGGAATGAACGGAACAGTCAGATCCATGGTGCTGGATTCCACTGGAAATCTTTACGCGGCAGGCTCCTTTTCGACGGCTGGCGGAAATCCGGCAAACAAAATTCAGACTTCTTGAGCCGTATAGGGAAAATTATAATCTTATGGAAAATACATATGTTAGATTTGTCTCAATCGGGGTCGGGGTCGCTATCGGAATCGATGCATGGGAAGAATATTCGATCCCGATTCCGACCCCGATACCGATAAATACCAACAACAGCAATTTCCACGAGTCAGGAATTCTGAAATTGCAAAATGGGATGGAGCAAGTTGGACAGCGCTTGGTGGAGGACTGAACAACGATGTCTACACTATTGCAATAGACTCGCTTGACAATATTTACGCTGGTGGCGCGTTTTCGCATGCTGACGGTACCCTGGTAAATTACATAGCAAAATGGAATGGAAGCGCCTGGAGCGCGCTTGGCGGCGGGGGAAACAACTTCGTCTACACCCTTGCAAGCCGACTCCGCCAACAATATCTATGCAGGAGGCGGATTCACAACAATGGATGCCCAGACGGTGAACTATATAGCGGATCTTCCAGACGCTAAAAGATGTAAATAATTAATAATGAATAAGTTAAGT
>DYRX01000174.1 GCA_020718525.1 Victivallis vadensis | reverse complement strand
ATATGTATTTTCCATAAGATTATAATTTCCCCTATACGGCTCAAGAAGTCTGAACTCGTTCCGATAATTGAAAATGAAACCAAATAAGTTAACTATAATTTGTATTTCAGTCTTCGGCATAGGACTGCTTGGGATTCTCCTTTTTGGCTGGCTTATCTTTGGAGATCATTCATCATTTAAAACAGGATTAAAGAAATATGAATTTCTGCCAGATACGGCACACGACATAAATGTATTTGTCAATTCAAATGGATGAAAAAATAAAAATTCCAGAAGTGAAGAATGACAATCCCGATTATCCGAACTGGAAAGACGGAATTAGATGGGGATTGGTCTTGAGCTTTCCCGTCTTTGCCATGTCGTTGGGCTCCCACGCGTCTGAAATTCCGCAACCTCCATGGTATTTATTATTGTCAAGAAACATATTGCCAGCATTGATGTTTTCGCTTATTATCTTTTTGCCGGTATGTTTGGTCACAGCATATAGACCCACCAGGAACAATAAGAACGATAAAAATCAACAATCAGAAGCTGAAGATAGTGTCACGGACATCGGTGCGCTTCCACCAGACTCCAAAACCAGTTCTCGTCCAAATACGAATAACAGGCATTTAAAATATCTGATAGGATTTATCCTTGCTTGTATATTATTAGGTATATTTACCAGGAAAATCGAACAAATGGCGATTGAAAAGGATTTGTCCCCCGAAGGAGGGCAGGATACGTTTTTTGCAACATTTGTAATAACGGTACCATTGTTTATTATCCGATTCAGAAGGAATGGCGCTATCACAAAGATTGATAAAATACTGCAGAGGAAGTAAAAAATTGCAGAAGCCACAGACGAGACCGGAACGATTTCGGCATGGTCGAGTGTATGGCACAGGCGGTCGGGACCATCGCCCAGGAACTTGCCCCAGTCCTCGACGGACCGCTTGGAAGTCATTATGGTCGGGCAGTTTTCAAATCTGAAACTGGATCAAATCCGATTTCAGCCGCAACACAGCTTCGCAAGCGCCTCATATTCAAGAAGCTTTGCGCGGTAGATCCCGTGCCTGCGCGAGTCCGGCTCGAACACCCTGTCAATGGAAACAAAGATCTTTGCCGCCTCATGGAAGGATTTGAACTCTCCTGTTCCAATTCCAGCCAGCATGGCGGATCCGACAAGCCCGGCTTCGCTGAACTTCGGGCGCAGATAGGGAACGCCCATTATGTCCGCCTTTATCTGAAGCCAGGCGTCAGACTTTGCCCCGCCTCCAGTCGCGACAAAGCTGGAGCTGTCAATTCCAAGAGGCTTGATCCGGTCCGCGCAATTCGCGAAGTAGAAGGTGGCTCCCTCCATTATGCCTTTTAGGATTTCCCCTCGGCTTGTGCTTGTCCGCAAGCCGGCAATGACGCCGGACGAGCCGGAGGCATACCAGGGGGCACCAGTCGGCTCGAAATATGGCAGAACGGTCAAATTGCTCGGCTCGTCTGGCATTTCATCGGAGAGCCTCTCGTATATGTTCTGCCCATCTTCAGCACCTGCAAAAGTCCTGCGGAACCACTTGATCAGGGAACCTGCCTGATTGAATATGAATGAAACATAGAGACCGGGGACGACGTGATGTTCGATGTTCAAGCCGCATTGGCGCATAAGCTCCATGTCTGGAACTCCTTGATACACCGGCGTGATGCACTCGAATGTCCCGATTCCATCCACGGCGCGTCCGGGCTCCGCGATGCCGGCGCCAAGCGCGTTGCAACACTGGTCATGGGCTCCTGCCACGACTGCGACGCGTCCAGTAAATCCCAGCTTTTCAGCCATCGGTTTGCAGACATGCCCGGCGACTGTTCCGCTTGGAATGCATCTTGGAAGCTTTGTCGGATCTATGCCAGCGACTCCGAGAATCTTTTCCGACCAGTCCCCCTTCTTCAGATCGAAGAGCAGAGTTCTGCTCGCGCTTGCATGGCTTATGAACGGTTCGCACCCGCAGAGATAGCCTAGAAGTCCGTCCCAAAGGACGAAATGTTCGGCGCTGGCATAGAGCTCTGGCTGATTGTCCCTGATCCAGGCGAGCTTTGGAAACGTGTATGCAGGCGAGCGGATGTTTGCGTTGATCGAGTAGAATTCCCTGTCGGCAATCTTATCGGCGAGATCCTTGATGTATCCGCCTCCCCGGATGTCCATGGAAAGGATGCTATTGCCAAGTATTCCGCCACTGCGCGAAACAGGAACAGCCGCTTCCCCCATACTGCTGACGCAGAGCGCCTTGACCGGATCAGCGGCGCATTCGGATGTTATTTTGCGGATGCAATCGCAGACGGATGAGAAGACTTGCATGCTGTCGAGTTCGGCAGTGCCGTCCCCGCTGTAAAGCGTTGGATATTCGCGGTAGGCGAAGGAAAGAAGATGCCCGTCGCAGTCGAAAGCCGCCGCCTTGCATCCAGAGGTGCCAATGTCAATTCCAAGAAGGCTCATTTTTCCTCAGATGCCCTGCTTATTTCGTATCCAAGATATCTCGTGAACGCCTCGCGTAGAGCTGTCTCCCAGTGGCCCGAGCTCACTCCGACATGGTGCCTGAAGCCCTCGTATCCGATCATCCGAAGGAGCTTCTGCAGTCCGCCTATCTTCGCGACTCCCGCACAGCCGAAGAAATCATCGTCAATCCTGTCGTCAGTGAACTCACCCTCTCCGAGATAAAAGACAAGCCTGCCTGAATCGGTCTTCGAGCTTGCGAAGCTCATCGGCGACGGGGCGATCCTGCCGACGTTGCATCCCCAGCCGCATCCGGCGCCCATAGCCTTGGCAAACATCGGATGGTCAATCACATCGCCTTTGCGCGCCATCATCTTCTGCGGAACGGGACCGCAGTGGAAGAGTATGCACTTGTCTGGGTCGTCTCCGTAGTTGTTGTTCCAGTCCAGGCATGTCGCCGGACTTTCCGACGCAAGCATCAGCGCCTGCATGGCGACGGCGTTGCAAACGTCAAGCTCGCAGGCGGCGACGATTCCGCGGTCGTTCAGCTCGCTGAGTATCACGCAGGGAGAAATCCCAAGCTCCTTTTCGATCTCGATCCAGCATCGCAAGGCTATGCAGTCCAATTTATAGTCGGATACGATATTGTCTATGGCGACGGCAGTTTTGACGATCATGTCAAATTTTTCCTGCGGCACCCCCGTCCAGTTGCAGTAGCCCCTGAAGCACTTTGCCTTGTCTGCGAATTTAGCAGATTCCACCTTCACATCGCGCACCCTCATGAACAGTTCCGAAAGATCCAGCGCTTCGGTCGTTATTCCGTGCTTCTGAAGGGCGAGCTCGTCGAAGCGGACTGTCTTGAACGCGGTCGTCCTGGCACCGAGCGCGCCTACTGTGAGTCTGCGCATGCCCTTGACTATCCTGCATGTCGCCGCGAAATCACGCAGATGTCCCTCAAAAATCTTGTCGTCCGGACGCGTAACATGAGGAGGGAAGACAGTGAAAGGCAGTCCATACTGGCAGAAGACATCCATCACGGAAAATTTGCCGCAGAATGCGTCGCGCCTGCTGGCGAAGCCCATTTTTCCAATTTCGTCAGGATAGGCTTGGACGAGGATGGGGACGCCGCAATCCTGAAGCGCTGCAATTGCTCCGGTTTCATCTCCAAAGTTGGGAAGGCAGAGTATGACTCCGTCGTATTCCCCCCTTCTGGTGGCCAGGAACTTTGCATATTTGATTCCGTCGTCCGCACCTTCGACAGCGCCATATCGCGTTTCGGATTCGTCCATGCATATCGAGCCATAGCCAAGCTTTGCGAGGACTCTGCTCATCTCCTCACTAGCTTCGGATATGAGCTTCTCCGGAAAAAAACCGCGGTTTCCGAAATAGAGCGCAAAACTCGTTTTCTTCTTCTCCATATTCATTTCTCCTTATTCTGCTATTGCCTCTGATTTTATTTCTTCTTGAAAATCTCCGCTGAATTTTTAAGCTCCAGCTCATCGTTTATGACCTTCAGCATTGCCTCGTAGACTGCGTCCTGGGCGGCAATTGTCCCTTTTGCAAGACTCGCCTCGTACGGCTGCCGGATGGCCGTCGCCACGTTGATCTTGGCTATTCCACGGCGTATTGATTCGATCACATACTCCTTGCGGATTCCAGTCCCTCCATGCAGGACAAGCGGGATTCCCGTCCTCTTCCGAATTTGATCGAGGCGCTCCAGGCTGAGCCTGGCTTCGATCTTCGCCTTTCCTCTTGCTGCGGCTGAAATCGCCCCATGCACGTTGCCTATCGCTACTGAAAGCCAGTCTGCTCCGCTTTCGATTGAGAAGATGCGGGCTTCTTCAGGATCGGTGAAGCCCTTGCCTGATGCAAAAAGCTCGTCGTAAGGAGGAAGGGGCCCCGCCTCGTGCCCCAGGACAGCTCCGAGTTCTGCTTCGACAGGAATCCCTGATGCGTGGGCAATCTCAACGACGTCCTTCGTGCATCGGATGTTTTCATCAAGCGGCAGATGCGAGCCGTCAATCATCACCGACTCGTAGCCTGAGCTGATCGCCCGGCGGATTATGTCCATGTAGTCCACGCGCCGATTGTCCTCGTCTATGACCGGGACATGATCAAGGTGAAGGCGCGTATGGAGCTCAGACGCAAACTTTCGGTATTCCTCCGCAACCGCCTCCGGACTTTTCGACTCGAATTTCTCCCACTCCAGACGGGCGACCATGACGAGCCCGAAGCTGTTGCAGTCCTTTATTGCATTCACAACTGCTTCGAGCATCGGCAGATACGGAATGTTGAATCCGGGGATCGCCGTGCCCGCCTCCGCCGCCATGCGCATAAGTTCGCCGCTCTTCAAATTGGACATTCCCGCCTCCTTCTTAATTATGCCTCTCTACACTGTATCACGTCTTTTCAGTCTATTAAATTATATTTTACTGGAATTTACATTGATTATTTCCATTTATGAAGGGATAATTTTAGCTATTGCATGTATTTTTCTGCAAATTTAATGAGATGCTGATCTCAAGCGCAAAGATTCAGCAAATTGTTGTCAGCTAGGAAACACGAGGAATCAGCGACTGTTTTTAATGTACAATAAATTCACAATTTGAATTTATTAAAATGAAAAACTGACATAGCTCATTCAGAGACTATCTTCATAAATATTGGATTGCAAATCAGTATTCCCGAATCGGGTGATTCGAGCCAGAAACGAAGGTATTGCATGCCAGAAGAATCGTCCGGCAAAATCCTTAGTTCCAATTGAAATTCTCCGGAGCTGTCAACGGGAAGCTCCGCACAGCACCTGAGCCTTCCATTCAATACGACGGAAATGCTGGTGCTTCCTTTGCCAGAGGGGCTGAGCCGGCCTTCCAGCTTGAAATTTAGAGAGGAACTCCTTGTAGTTTCCAAACTGCCGCCTGGACCGGCAGTACTCATGCCGTCCGATATCTGCGCGCTCCGGATCCGCATTTCGGACGATGAGCCTTTGCGCAGAGAGTAGGAACTGCCCGACAGAAGCGCCTGGATTATTTTGTTTTTTCTCTCCTCTCCTGGAGGCGCGTCGTCCGCAATCGCAACTATTTTTATGATATCAATGGGTCTATCGCCCGATCCGTGATAATCCAGCTCCCCAAAAAGAGCCGGCAGAGTTTTTCTCTCGCCACGGCAGAATTCATCAAGCATCGTATCCCATTCATGCCCAGAAAGATGTGCAGTGAAACGATCAGCATAAATTCCTGCAAGACCATTGTGATCCCTAGTCGCGGCAACATCATTGAGATACGGCATGCTGATCAGTGGAACACCGGAAACAATGTTGACGGATTTCGCTTCGGGGGCGGACCAGACGACTCCGCAGAGGCTTCCCCCACGCGCCCTGACATAGTCTATCAAATCCTGATAAGGCTTTCTTCCGCATTTTGAATATTGATCAAATGGGATTTTCTTTTTGAATGGTCTCATGTCAACTGTCCAAAGCAATCCTAGAGCTATCAGTGCGAGCGCTAGAATTTTTTGAAGGCGCGCAGGGCGGCTATAGGTGTTTCCCTGTCTGTCCTCGTAAAAGCGTGTGCGGAAGGCGGAGGCAAGAATCAGGATGCCGTTCAGCGAGAGCAGAAGAGGAGAAAGGCGAAGCAGGACAAGCCATGCGTTTTCTTCGGGGGCATTGCTGTGGAGGAATGGCATCTTTGCGTAGAAATCCGCATCTTCACTGCCAAAAATTGTCATCTGCTGGCTGAACTGCCTGTTGCAAAGGTTTTTTCCGAGCAGAGATCCGGTCCAGTAGTAGTGCGGGGCCAGATCAACTCCTACAATCAATTCCGTCGGATAAAAGGCGTCTGCGGACTTGATTCTTTCGATGTAATCTTTGACTCCGTACGACAGGACATCGGGCTTGTTCAAGGATCGCTTCATCACATTTCTGAAGGGCGGCAGTCCGTATTCGGCGCGAACCATCATCTGATCGCTAAGGACAACAAAATCCATTCCTTGTTTGGACGCGTCATCGGCAATCCTCTCAATGCTGTCGGCACCCGAGCTGACCTTGCTGTTAACTCTGAAAATACCCTCGTATTGAGCGGAAAAGAGCGGCGCGGGAGGCAAATATAACAATAACGCGGGCAAGATGAAAGCACAGACCCCGATTTCTGCCGTCAAAGATCGTGAGATGTTCACCAGCGCACTCCATTTGCATGCATTTGCCAAGCTTTCACCTATGCACTGATCTGAGTGGAGCTCCCCGCAGATTCGGCGTACAACTCAGCCCTGCATCTGAACTGCTTCGAACGGGAATTCCATTTTATCGGAAAATCGCGGCATTGGCGAGGGCGGACATCGTATATCTCGCAGCGTGGCGGTTCGTCTCTGAAAAAAATGCAGTCTCCATTCGGCATCTCGTCAATAGAAAGACTCCTCCTGTCCGCAGTTATCACCGCCATTTTGCCGATGAATTCTCCGACATCAATTCCGAGGAATTCCGCAATGCTGTCAGCCTCCTTCTCGGTAATCCTGACATAGCCGTGCCATCTGCAGCAGTCGCCGCATTTCAGACATTTGAATGAATCATTCCAATCCAATCCGGTCTCCGCTATTAAAATATGCTCCAATTGAGAGACACCATATATCGCATGGCGTTTTTTTCAAGCATCCACTGGATGAGTAAAAACTAGACCTTTGACATGATAATCGCTCTTGTTGGGGGCAAAAGACTGATTTGGACATCGTTCAAGTTCAGGGGGCTGACCCTTTTAATAAGTATAATATGTTTATAATTAGCCCGACTTCCGCAGTCAAATAAATAAATAATATTTTTTGTCTATGAAGATTCATTTTATTTTTTTGCAAAAGTTGTAAATCCCCTCTTATTGTCAACATGCATGATTGCCGTACTCTGGCAGAGGCAGTCGTGGATTTGCACAATCCGGCATATAGAGTCGGAACAAGCCTGGAAAACAGGATGAACAGCAACGGGCAATCTATAAAATAATGGGGATTGATTTAACGAAATTGCCGACACTTACAGCAATTTTCAAAAAGATGTGAAGGGGACGTTGTGCCACTGTGGCACTTAAGTCCTTGATAATCAACATCTCTTTTTTAAGGTGCGGAAGTTGGGTTAAGCTGGCCGTGGACAGGAATGCAAGCACGGTCTGTTTATGGAGACGATGCAAATCCTCCCATTGACTGGCTCGAGGCGTTTTTGGCAAAAACTCCATACTTCTTTGCACAATCCAAGTTAATCTCCCCCCTGCTCGACGGCTACTAACGCTTACTAATATATTGATGTTTGTTTGATTTAAGCATTACAGGTGCTAGCTTTGGAAGTCTCGAGGTAAATGTCCAGCAAACCGAGTCATATTCTCGGTCGCTGTCGGGCTCCGGCTCCGATTTTTGAATTATATGTTCATGCTTGACCGAATAGCCAGGAGTGCGGAGCCTACCTTAAAAAATGAAGGAATGAGGGTCATGAAAAAATTTTTGGAGAAGGAAATCTTTGAAGAGCTCTGCGAGATTCCGACGATTGACGCGCACGAGCATTTGCCGACGGAGCGAGAACATCTAGGAAAACCGCACGATTTCTACAGCTTGTTTGAACATTACTGCGCAGGAGATCTCATTGCGGCCGGCGCAGGCAATGATGACATGCATTTCTTCGCCGACAGAAGCCGTCCGCTCCAGGAAAGATGGAAAAGGTTCAGCCCCCTTTTCAGCCGGATCAGAACAGGATCATATGCGAGAGCCGCCCTGATCTCGGCAAAGGACTTGCTCGGAATCTCAGATCTCGACGACTCTACATACGAGGAACTTTCTCTGAAACTGCAGGATTTCAACAGTCCCGGAATATATGACAAGGTCTTGAAGGAGCGATGCAATATCTCGGCATGCATCGAATGCTGGCGTTTCGGAGAGTCTCCTTACCCGGACTATTTTTTTCATCTGGCGCACGGTCCGGAGCTGATTGATCTCGCGTCGAAAGATGCGCTTGAAAAGCTTTCCGCAAAGTATGACCTTCACATACACAAGCTTGAAGACCTTCTTGCCTGCATGGACAAAGTTGTCGGAATCTGGAGGGCGGCTCCGGAAATTGCAGGTGTGAAGTCAGCGCATGCCTACTCGAGAAGCATAGACTTCAAAATGGTATCCTCAAACGATGCGGAAAGACTCCTCGGCAGAATCCTCAGGGGCGAAAATATTTCGGGCGCGGAAAACGTGCAATTCCAAGATTTTCTTGTCTTCGAATTGCTCGCGAGACTTCATGCCGTTCGCCTGCCGATGGCCTTCCACACAGGACTGCAGGCAGGCAACTTCAACAAGATCTCCAATGCCAATCCCCTTCTACTTCAGCCACTTATAAGAAATTTTCCAGACGCGCGAATAGACCTCTTCCATGGGGGCATGCCC